>NZ_JBHWZS010000003.1:0-85264 GCF_042728155.1 Streptomyces sp. NPDC060209 | reverse complement strand
GGCCGGGACCCGCCGCATCTGTCATGACCCTGGCAGAAAACGCGATCCACCTCCACAATGCGAGTGGGAGCGCTCCCATACGCCGGTGTGCCTCGCTCCCCATGCCCCGCATCTGTCGACGAAAGGCCTTCCCGGTGAATGCCTCACCACTCTCCGCACGGCCCGTGCGCGTCCGCCCCCGGCACGGGCGACGCGTGTTCGGGATGTCAGCCGCCGCCTTACTGTTCGCGGCGGCGCTGGCGGTGCCCGGCACCGCCGGTGCCCTGGAAGCCGAGCCCGGCCCCGAGCAGATCTCCAACGGCGACTTCGCCGCGGGCACCGCCCCCTGGTGGTGGACGGCGAACGCGCCGGCGGCCGTGTCGGACGGCCGGCTCTGCGCCGAGGTGCCCGCCGGTACGTCCAACGCCTGGGACGTCATCGTCGGCCAGAACGACGTCCCGATCGTCGCGGGCGAGAGCTACGAGCTGTCCTACACGGCCGGTTCGACCGTGCCCCTGACCGTCCAGACCCGGGTGCAGGAGGCGGTCGACCCGTACACGACGGTGCTCGCCACCGCGGATCCGGTGGGTACGGAGGCCACACGGGTGACGCGTACGTTCACGGCTTCGGTGGACCTCCCGGCCGCGTCGGTGCAGTTGCAGATCGGCGGCGGCGAGCGGGCGACGACCTTCTGCCTGGACGACGTGTCGCTGCGGGGCGGGGCCGAACCGCCGGTGTACATACCGGACACCGGGTCGCCCGTCCGCGTCAACCAGGTCGGCTACCTGCCCCACGGCCCCAAGAACGGCACCGTGGTCACCGACGCCGACGCGCCGCTGACATGGACGGTGAAGGCCGAGGACGGCTCGACGGCCGCCACCGGCAGGACCGTTCCGCAGGGCGAGGACCCCAGCTCGCTCCAGCGGGTCCACACCTTCGACTTCAGCGGCCTCACCGCGGCGGGCGACGGCTACACCGTGGAGGTCGACGACGAGGTGAGCGAGCCGTTCTCGATCCGCGGCGACCTGTACGACGGGCTGCGCTCCGACGCGCTGGCGTACTTCTACCACAACCGCAGCGGCACCCCGATCGAGGCGGACCTCGTCGGTGAGGAGTACGCGCGCCCGGCGGGCCACATCGGTGTCGCGCCCAACAAGGGCGACACGGACGTCCCCTGCCGGCCGGGGGTCTGTGACTACCGGCTGGATGTGTCGGGCGGCTGGTACGACGCGGGCGACCAAGGGAAGTACGTGGTCAACGGCGGTATCTCGGTGGCCCAGCTGATGTCCACGTACGAGCGCACCCTGACCGCCCCGAACGCCGAGTCGGCGGAGCTCGGCGACGGTGAGCTGCGAGTGCCCGAACGCGACAACGGGGTGCCGGACATCCTGGACGAGGCGCGCTGGGAGATGGACTTCCTGATCAAGATGCAGGTCCCGTCCGGCGAGCCGCTGGCGGGCATGGCGCACCACAAGATGCATGACGCCGAGTGGACCGGCCTGCCGATGAAGCCGCATCTCGATCCCCAGCAGCGCGAGTTGCATCCTCCGTCGACGGCCGCCACGCTGAATCTCGCCGCCTCGGCAGCCCAGTGCGCCCGGCTCTACGCCCCCTTCGACGAGGACTTCGCGAACCGCTGCCTGCGTGCCGCCGAGACCGCGTGGGCCGCGGCGAAGCAGCACCCGGACGTGCTCGCCGATCCGAACGACGGCACCGGCGGCGGCGCGTACAGCGACAACGACGTCTCGGACGAGTTCTACTGGGCGGCTGCCGAGCTGTTCACCACGACGGGCAAGGACACCTACCGCCAGGCGGTGCTCTCCTCCGGCCTGCACGGTGACACGGACGCGGTCTTCCCGGCGGGCGGCGGAATCTCATGGGGATCCACCGGTGGACTCGGCGTGCTCACGCTGGCCACCGTGCCGAACGGTCTGACATCGGCGCAGCTCGGTGAGGTCCGCTCCGTCGTCACCACGGCCGCCGACCGCTACGCCGCGCAGTCCGGCGCGCAGGCGTACGGGCTCCCGTACGCCCCCAAGGACGAGGACTACGTCTGGGGGTCCAACAGTCAGGTCCTGAACAACATGATCGTGCTGGCGACGGCCCACGACCTGACCGGCGAAACCGCCTACCAGGACGCCGTGCTGCGGGGCGCCGACTACCTGCTCGGCCGCAATCCCCTCAACCAGTCGTACGTCACCGGCTACGGCGAGCGGGACTCCCACAACCAGCACCACCGCTTCTGGGCGCATCAGAACGATGCCGGTCTGCCGAACCCGGCCCCCGGTTCGGTAGCGGGCGGACCCAACCTCACCGCGGCCGCCTCCGGAGATCCGGTCGCGGCGGAGAAGCTGAGCGGTTGCGCCCCGGCCATGTGCTACATCGACGACATCGGCTCCTGGGCGACCAACGAGATCACCATCAACTGGAACGCGCCGCTGGCCTTCATCGCCTCCTACCTGGACGACGCGGGCGAGGGTGAACAGACCGGCCCGGCCCGTACGTGCAAGGTCACGTACTCCTCGCACCCGTGGAACAGCGGCTCGACGGTGACGGTCCGCGTCGAGAACACCGGCTCGGAGCCGGTCTCGCCGTGGTCGCTGACCTGGCTGCTGTCCGGCGAGCAGCGACTGAGCCACACCTGGAGTGCGAAGTTCGACCAGTCCGGCCGCACGGTCAGCGCCGGGCCGCTGTCGTGGAACCGAACCCTGGCCCCGGGGTCGGCGGTCGACTTCGGCTTCAACACCACGGCCGCGGGTCCGGCGCCGGATCCGGGGTCGTTCAAACTGAACGGCCGGGCCTGCAAGGTCGAGTGATTGCGACGTAGTTACTTGACGAGCCTGGGCGCGGTCGTCCCTCGCGGGAGGCCGCTCCCGGGCTCGCCCTGTTCACTGTCGCCGGCAACCCCCGCCTCCCCCTCGTGCTCCTCGGCATCGGATTAGCGCGAACCGGATATTTCGCGACTACGTCGAAACCCTGATCCCGGGCCGGCGATGACAGGGCTACGGCTGCGGTGTCAGTCGGCTGAAGTATCGTTCCCGCCACCACACACCGACTGGGAGGACCAAGAAACTTGACCGGCCTGTCTGCTTTCCCGCTGCCTTTTCATGCTTCCCGTTCCATATCGTTCGCGACACCCCGAACGCTGCGGGAACTTCAGATGATTCAGTGCAGCTCACACATTCGGGCGAAGCCGGGGTGGTTCGACAAGATGAACGATGCCGACATCGTCGGCAGGTGGACGCAAGAAGCGGTGGCCCAAGGGCTCACCGAAGCGCAGGTTCGTTACGTGCTCGCCGAACTCGTGCATTACGCCGCGCTGCGGGACGGACGAACCGGCATCGAGGTGTCCGCCGTCGACGGGGTGTGGCAGTCGGACACGCTGGTCGACGACGAGCTCAGATCCCGGCTGCGCGAGGCGGTTCGGATTCTGGAAGAGGTCACCGAAGCAGAACAGGACTGGCATCCCGGATCCGACGGTCAGGTACTGGATCTGGTTCATCCCTCACTGTTCTGCCGGGTGAGAGAGGTGAGCGACGCACCCGAGCGGGATTGGCAGAACCCGACGGACCGCTACTCGAAATACGAATTCTCGGAGAAATTCCAGTGGCTGCCCACGGACGTCGACGTCAGCGCCGACGGCGATGTCGCCTTCCGTTCGTACGTCAACAACGTCCACCCCGAGACTCATCACGAACTAGCCTCCGTCCTGCCGGACTTGTTCGCGCGCTTGCGCCCTCTGCTGGAGAACGTGCTCACCGATCTGCGCCATCCGCGACCCCTGCGGATCAAGGCCGATCCTTACGGGTGGTACGACTCGGAGCCGGAGCATCCGGACAAATCATCCTACAGCGATGACGGGGCCTACGCAGAAGCCCTCCGCGCATGGGAGGAGGCCCAGGACGACTGGTGGGAAAACCGCCGCCCGGTCATCCCGGACGCACCGTCCTTCACCCCGCCCCAGTTGCCCGATGAGTCCGCCCGGGTCGACCTGCGCGGCCGCCGCCTCCAGGTCATCGTCAAACTCGCCACCATTCACCTCACCCCGGACAAGCCCGTGTACGCCGGCGGTTCCTGGCATGTCGAGGGGATGTTGAACGAGCGGATCGTCTCGACCGGCATCTACTACTGGGACAGCGAGAACATCACCGAAAGCCGGCTGAGCTTCCGGGCGGCACTCGACGACCCGCACTACGAACAGAACGACGACAACGGTCTGCGTGAGGTCTACGGCCTGGAGGACGAAGACGCGCTGAACCAGAAGCTGGGATCGGCGTCCACCCCAGCCGGCCGCTGCCTGGCGTTCCCGAACATCCTGCAACACCGCGTCGGCTCATTCCGTCTCACGGATCCCACCCGCCCGGGATATCGCAAAATTCTCGCGTTCTTCCTGGTCGACCCGTCGGAAAAGATCGTCTCGACATCCGATGTGCCACCGCAACAACCATGGTCCGACACCTCGACAATGACGCTTGAGCAAGCCGAGAGGTATCGCGAACAGCTCATGCAGGAACGCAAGTTCTTCGTCGACGAACACAACGAGCAGCTCTACGAACGAGAATTCTCCCTCTGCGAGCACTGAACCTCTTCTCCTGAATACGTTCAGGTCAGGAGGGTGCGGACGGCCTGGATGACAGTGTCGATGAGGAGGTGGTGGGGCATCTGGCCCACCCGAGCATTCGCCAGGCTCCCAGCTGCACGAAGGCACGTTCTCCAGGCGCCCGCAGCCTGGCACGATCACGGTTGAACTCCTGGTAGCAAACGCGCTGTTCGCGGTGGTGACAACGGGAGCGAACCGTGGCGCCGACTCCCTGACGGGCCGGTTCGTGCGCACGAGGACCTGCCGCGGTCAGGCACGCCGGGGCAGGCTCCCTCCACGACTCACGGCGCCAGGAACACGTCGGGGCTTCCGGTCGTCCAGTGGATGCGCAGAGTACGACGGGAGATGCGCCAGCCTTCGGGGGTGCGCACGAGGTCGTCCTCGTAGGTGCCGCCCGTGTGGTAGTAGTTGCTGCCCCGGTGGTGATGGGCAATGATCTGTGTGGACGCGTGCGCTCCCGCGTCCGTGATCTCGACGGTCTGGGCACCCAGCAGGTGCTGTGTCGCGTCGAGGTTGCTGAACAACTGGCGGGCACCGTTCGCGACGGCACTGCCACCGGCAGTCAGGCCGCTGAAGTTCGCTCCCTCCGGCAGGTAGGTGTCAAAGACGTTCTGCACTTCGGCGTCGTCTGTGAAGACTGACGCGACGCGAGCGAAGTCGCGGCTGTCGAGGCCGAAGACATAGGTCGTCAGCAGGCCGAGGATCTCTCTGCGGTCCGAGTAGTCGGAAACGGAGGTATCGCTCATGAGATTCCGATCGTCATGGGGGGGGCAACAGGCGGGCGCGGCCGGCGAGAACCTTGCGCCAGGAAACCCGGACCGCCTGGCCTCGTGGACGAGACCCCGCTCGGCCAAGGGGCTGACGAGTTCAGTACCGGCCGCGAGCGCCGGGTGGACGCGGCGGCGCGGATGGTGCGACCGCCCCACCGCTGGAACGCGCAGCACCCGTTCCACCCGTGTCGTGCGGCGTTCTCCGAAACGCGCCATCGGTAGGCGAATCAGGCTGCGTCGGAGGCGGTCCAGCTACCCGCATCAGTGCGTGGCCATTGCCGGCTGATGACAGCGGGTTGCCGACGTCGCGCGGTCCAGGGCATCAGGGCCGGGCCTGCTGCTGCTGCACCGTATCGGCGGGGAGTGGGCAAGTCCCGGCCCGCAGAACCGCTGAGGGCACGGAGGAGAAGGTTGTCGCCTCGCAGGTCCTAGATACCGGCGAGAACGGTGGGGTCGCCTTCGGTCCATGCGTTGTCGACGGTGACCCGCTGGATGACCCAGACGTCGCCGCTCCTGACCAGTTCGACGTCGTACCGGTTGGTCATCAGGACGTGGCGGGAGTGGTCCTCTCGGGGCAGGTGCTGGCACGCCATGATCGCCTCCAGCTTCGCCATGTCGCCATCGAGGCTCACCCGCGGATTGCTCAAGGAGTGGGTCGTGTCCAGGTGGCTGAGCGAGCCGGACAGAGCTGCGGCGATGGTCTCCCGGCCCTGCACCGGCGGGTACTCCTGGCCGGCCTTCTTCGTGGCCGGACCGAAATCGGCGACCGCATCGTCTGCGAACGCGGACGCGAGAAGGTCCTTGTCGCGCAGATCGAGGCCGGCTGCGTATCGGTAGAGGGTCTCCACCACGGCGAGCTTGTCCGCGGTCGCCGTGGGTGAGGTGCTGCTGTCGGTCGTTGACATGGTGCGTCCTTACCTGGTGGTCGTTTCATCAACCACGGTAGACCACTGATTGACACCTGTCGAATAGTGGTAGCGTCGAGAGCGAACTCGTCGAAGGAGAGTCATGCCCGAGGTGGATCGCAGTGCCCGAGTGACGGCCTTCACCGGCGTCGACAGAGGATGGGGACGCCCCCGTGCAGAGATGCCGACCGGGTGCCGGGCCAAGGCGGTGGTGCGCGACGTTGCCGGTGTCAGAGCGGTGTGGACGTCGTCCCTGCCGGTGGCCGGACCGCCATGGCGGCCGCCGAAACCCAAGGGGGCGAAGCCAGGTGATCGCTCTCGACGTAGGGTGCGTCCATGGTGAGTGATCAGCCCCCGACAGCCGAAGCGGACCCGCGCTTCACCCGCTCGCGCCGCGCGATCGCGGAGGCACTGGCCGACCTCATGCTGCGGACGTCGTCCTGTCCTTCGGTCTCCGCCCTGTCGGAAGCCGCAGGCATCCACCGGGCGACCTTCTACAACCACTTCGACTCGGTCGAAGAGGCCGCGGTGTACGTGATCGCGGACGATTTCCGCGCCCTTCATGACCTGAATATCAGCGATCGGCAGATGGGCGCGGACCCAGCTGCCGTGGCAGTGGCAACGCTGAACGCCATGCTTGACTCTCTTCGGCAGCGCAAGAGCCTCTTCCTGCTGGCCTCGACCTGGCAATCGCCGAGCGGGCTGATGGGCATCGGCGACCTCCTCGTGGAGCAGCTCCACGCTCTACGGCGCGATCTCGGTGTCGGCGAGGGAGAGTCCGGCGCGCACAACTCAGTCGAAGACGTCTACACCGCTTCCGGCGTGCACGGAGTCTTCGCAGCCGCAGTCGGGGGGAACACCGACTGCGACCAGGAGGAGATCGCTGTCCGTCTTTACGCGCTCCTTCCCGACTGGATTCGCCACCCTCCGGAGCTGTTGGCGA
Organism: Streptomyces sp. NPDC060209; assembly: GCF_042728155.1. Taxonomy (NCBI): domain Bacteria; kingdom Bacillati; phylum Actinomycetota; class Actinomycetes; order Kitasatosporales; family Streptomycetaceae; genus Streptomyces; species Streptomyces sp. NPDC060209. The sequence continues at coordinate 78,067 of NZ_JBHWZS010000003.1, read as the reverse complement.
GCCGCGTCGGCGACCCGGCCGGCCAAGGCACCGACCAGCCTCGATAACACCGACCGCGACATCCACCTTCCGCTGCGGGGCGCGCGGACCAGTCCGGCCCCGAAGGTGGCATGTCGCCGCGCGGCCGCCGCAACGGTCTGGGACAGCACACTGCACCGGCAGCTCAAGACGGGCATCTGTGGCCCGAACCGGTAGCCCTTCCTCGGTGCGTTCGACTCGCTCGTCCCCCTTGCACTGGAGCTATGTCCTGGCAGTCACGCCGCTGCCCCGCCCCTTCCAGAGACGACTCGTTGCCCTTCGACGGCCTGCGCAGCCCGACCTGTCCTCGTCACCAGGAGCTTCCGATGAATTCTCACGTGCCGCCCCCTCCCGCGATCCGCTACCTGGCCGTCACCTTCGACTGCCCCGACCCTGCCGAGCTGGCGCGCTTCTACAGTGAGGCCCTCAGCCTGCCCGTCGCTCTTTCCACCGACGGGTTCGTGCTGCTGGGCCGTGAGGGTTCACCCGGGCTGGGTTTTTACCGCGTGGACGACTACCAGCCCCCTACCTGGCCGGACTCCACCGTACAAAAGCAGGCCCATCTCGAACTGGGCGTGGATGACCTGGATGCGGCTCAGGCCCGGCTGATCGCTCTGGGAGCAGCCGAAGCCGGTGTGCAACCACTCCCTCACCGGCGGCGGATCCTGCTGGACCCTGCTGGCCACCCGTTCTGCATCACCCTCTGAGAAGAACAGTCTTCCAAGCCCACGGTGGCGCCGCCGGCGAATAGTGCCTCGGCAGAAACACCCGCTTCCGTCATAGGCCATAGGCGGATCCACCTGTGCGGGCCGAGCGGGCGATGCGCCGGATCGGCGCTCACCACCGCTGGATCTTTTCCCCTGCATGCATCGACAGCTGCACCATCCATCGCATGGCTTCATCGAGCCGGCCGCCGGATTGAAGCCACACGTCAGGAAGAGACCGCGACATGAGCATTGCCCTCGTACGAAACCCGGGCGACGGCCAGGATTTTCGCTACTACAACAACGTGATCGAGCAGGTGGCGACCAACGCTGAGACCAGCGGAGCTGTCAGCGTGATGCGGCTCACCGTGGGCCGCGAAGATGCGCCACCTCTGCACAGCCACAGCCGGGAGGACGAGAGCTGGGTAGTCCTGTCCGGCAGGGTCCGGTTCTGGGTGGGATCGACCACGCTCGACGAGTGCGAGGTCCACGACGCCGAGCCGGGCGCTTACATTCACGTATCCCGGTTCGTCCCCCACACCTTCCAGACCATCACGCCGACCGCAGAGGTCCTCGTCATCAACAACCCCGGAGCCGTCGAAGGCCTCTTCCATTCGGTCGGACCCGCCGACGCACGCGCCGACGCCGAGCACACCGACCTCGTATCGGAGTACGGGATCGTGAACTTCGACGGTCCGCCCCCCGCCTAGGGTCTTTTCGTTCGGATCAGGCCGGATCAGTGAGCGGGGTCCGGTGCCGTGGATCGCAAGGCGGAGGAGGGAGGCATGGCAGAGCCATGTCTCCCTCCTCCGCCGACACCCCGGCGAGGTGCGGCACCAGGGCGAGAGGCCCTAGACCCCGGGCAGAGTCAGGTGATCGGCACGACGGGGCGCGGCACCGATGCCCCCCTCTGCTGATGCACCTCCAGGTCCGCGAGCACACCCCGCCGGACCTGACCCCTGCCCCTGCCCCTGCCCACGACACGCACCTCTCGTCAGAAAGAGAAGCACCATGAGCCAGGACCTGAAGAACAAGGTCATCACCTACCTCCGCTCGCTGGAGAAGCCCGACTTCGAGGCCGCGCGCGGCCTCTGCGCCGCGACAGCCACCGTCTGGCACAACGACGGCAAGGGCGATGAGACGCTCGAGGAGTACTTCGAGGGGCTGAAGAGGCAGATCGGCTCCTACGAATCGATTCGCTACGACATCATTCGCCAGCTCTCCCAGCCGGGCGAGGTCCTCCAGCAGCACGTGGTGCACGTATCCCCGAGGGACGGTAGGCGCGGTGAGGTGCACGCCGCGGTCTACTTCGGCTTCGACGATGCCGGCCTGATCACCCGCATCGAGGCGTACGCGAACTACATCCCTGTCGGCCAGGAGAGCTGAGCCGGCGACCGCACTCGACCCACCGTCACCAAGGCATGCCGAGCGGGGGACATCAAGACACCCATTCAGATGCCCGCGACCGACTGTGTTCTACGACGTGTGAGCGCCGGTGGGCCGACGGGAGCCCCGGGCTGGGCCCCGCCGACCCGCCGGCGTTCACATCTGGATACATGGAGCCCCGCCCTTACCGAACGTGGCTTCGGAGCGGTCGGGGGTGGCGTCACGCACCTACACCGTGGCAGCCGAACGTTGCGTCGGCCGGAGGGCCGGCCGGGCACTCGACGCAGGGCATCAGGATGAACCCTCAGCCGCCAATCCGTGCAGGGTCCGCTGCAGACCGGCATCAATGCGATCCATCGTGGCCGCGTAGGCCTCCGGCATGTCGACATCGAGCCGGTCCGCGAGCACGAAGACCCACCACAGGCATTCAGCCAACTTGTGCCGCAGCTCAGCGTCCACATCGCCGTCAATGCCCCATGTCCGCTCGGCGGCAAGCACCAGGCGCCCTACATAGGCGGCGTCGTTGGTGAAGCCGAGCGCGAGCTCCGGCAGTGTCCATGTCCTGCCCAGTACGCGCTGTTCGATCTGCTCATACCGGGCTCGCACCTTCAGTGCCCTGTCCTCGGCCTCGATGAGTCCGGGCTTCTCGTCGCGCGCCGGTGTCTCGCTCATGTGGGGTGCCTTTCGGGGTGGTTCTCCGTGTCGTCCACGACGCTAGGCGCAGATGTGGACAGTTTTGGTCCTGGTTCGCCCGCACCTTGATGGGGTCTGTCGGCATACGGGTGACATTCCTCGTGGACGCGGTCGGCCGCCGTACTCCGATCGACCGCGTCATGGGTTACGCGCGGCAACCAGCTCGAAGTCGGCTCGATCGGACTCAACTCCGTTGATCTGCAGGGAGATCGAGTGCCGCCCGGGGTAGTAGCGGCGGGTCGTGATCGGCCGGAAGGAGTGCTCGCGCGTCACCTGGATCTGTTCGCCCGGTGCGAGGGTGCGGGTGGTGAGCTTGAAGGTCTTGCCGCTCTGATCACCGTTGGCCTTCCGGTGATGCACGATGTAGTCGATCGCGAGCCGCGCCTGGTGATCACCGGTGTTGCGGATCGAGGCGGTGAAGCGGACGCTTCCGCCGATCGGGACGGCGTCCCGGTCCAGCCGCGGCCCGTCGACCTCCAGGACAGCCGGGGCGAAGCCGAGCAGTTCCAGAGCACCGGGGTGACCACGCTTGATCAGCGTGCGCAGCCCCTGCCGTACCAGGCGTTCGGTGGCGGCGTCGGGGCGGGACAGCCAGCGGCGGGCCCCGTCGAGGACGATCTCGGGGTGGTCGCGGCTGAGGTCGTTGAGATGGTTGGCGACCGAGCGCCGCACGTACTCGCTCTCATCCTGGTAAAGGGCGTCCAGGATCGGCATGGTCACCCCGGGATGGGCCATGATTTCCGGCACACGTACAGCCCAGGGAAGGTAGGGGCGGGTTCCTTCGCAGGCGAGTCTGCGCACGTCGGCGTCGGGTGAGCCGGTCCAGTCGCCGACGATGATGCCCAGGGCCCGGTCGAGGTCGTGCCGCAGCAGGGTCCGGACGGCGAATTCCGAGGAAAGCCTCCCGGTGAGGCTCCCGAGCAGGTCCATCGCATCGTGGAAGGAAGCAGCGTCGTCCTGCTGCACAGCGCGGGTCGCGAGAGCGCTGGTGACCGGCCAGATCAACCATCCGGCGAAATACGGCGCGCCGTTGTGGGCGGTGCGTACGGTCCGCGCGAGCGCCGCGTAGTCGCCCGGGAGGTCTGCGAGCAACGCATCACGCAGCAGGTCGGCGCGCTCCCGCAGCGACAAGGAGTCGATCTGCCGGGGCGCCGCGCGCAGTGCCCTGAGGTCGGCGTCCGGAGCGGCGGCACGGATGGCGCGCGTGAGGCTCTGAACGGTGTGTCGGCCGATGAGTTCGTCGGCGAACGGCATGGAGGTCGCCCCCCGTCACGCGACGCGCTGCAGCGCGGTCGTGATCTGCCAGTCCACGCTGTCGTGGTCGATCGTGGCGTGCACGGGAGAGTCCGCCATCTCACCGGTGATGCCGGCGGCACCGGCGCGTGCATGCGGCAGACTGTCGTAGGCGACGATGTCGATGATGCGTCCGTCGTCGGTCTTGACGATACGTCGCCACAGGAAGCCGGGCTGTCGCTTGAGGTAGCCGTTGATATCGGCGTTCGCCGATACAAAGTCGTCGGCGGTGCAGCCCGGGGCGGGGCGCAGCGTGGTGATTTCGAGCGTCTCGGCCATGGTGTGTTCCGCTCTCTTGGTGTGGTGTCGATCGGCATCGATCGTGCTGGTCAACCTGGTGTCAGGGGAAAGGTTCCGCAGCGGGGGGAAAAGCCGGTGAGCACGTTGTTCCTCCACGTCCGCGCCGGTTCTGACAACGGGATCGGGTCTCCCCTGCTGGGACGGGTAGGACTGGACGGGTGGAAGCCGGTCCGGGTGGTTCAGCGGACGAAGGCCTGGGCGGCCAGACCGTTGATGCTGGTGTCGCCCTGCTGGAAGCCGACCATGGACTGGATCATGTTGTGCGGGTAGTCGAGGCTGGGCTCCGTGAGGCTGTCGAGTGCGGTGATCTGCTCCTGGGAGAGCGTGACGTCCAGTGAGGCGAGGTTCGCGATCAGTTGGTCCTGCGTGCGTGCGCCGATGAGCGTGGACGTCACCTCGGAACGCTGGCGGACCCAGGCGAGCGCCACTGCGGCCACGGTCGTGCCGAGGCTGTGGGCGATCTCCTCAAGGGCGTCGAGGAGGGTGAAGGTGGATTCGCTCAGATAGGCGGCGGCATACGCGGTGCGCCCGGAACCGGCTACCTCCGTGGCGGTGCGCGAGTACTTGCCGGACAGAGTGCCGCTGGCCAGCGGGCTCCACGGCGTGATGCCGAGCCCGAAGCGACGGGCGGCGCCGAGGGTCTCCCCCTCCACGCTGCGGGCGAGCAGGGAGTACTCCACCTGGAGTGCGGCGATGGGCTCCCAGTCACGCAGCCGGGCGGTCGTGGCAGCCTCCGCCACCCACCAGGCCGGCACGTTGGACAAGCCGATGGCGTGAATTTTTCCGGCGCGTACCAGGTCGGTGAGGGTGGACAGGGTTTCTTCGATGGGGGTGTGCCGGTCCCACTGGTGCATCCAGTACAGGTCGACGTAGTCGGTGTTCAGACGGCGCAGGGAGTCGTCGAGCTGAGCGCGGATCGCTTTGCGGCCGGCTCCGCCGGAGTTCGGGTCGTCGGCCGCCATGTTTCCACCGAACTTCGTCGCCAGGACCACGCGGTCACGGGCTCCGGGACGCTTGCCGAAGTAGCGGCCCAGGGTCTCCTCGGAGGCACCCTTGTTGTACATGTTGGCGGTGTCCACGAAGTTGCCGCCTGCGTTGAGGTAGTGGTCCAGCAGCGCGAACGAGGCTTCGGGGGCAGAGCCCCAGCTGCCGTCGTCGAAGTTCATCGCGCCGAAAGCCAGGGGGCTCACGCGCAGACCGGAGCGGCCCAGGGTGCGGTACGAAGTGAGAGACATGGTGTTCCTTTGGGGATGGCGGTGGGGTGTGGACACCACACTCGCTTGCGGGACGCTGAAGAGGGAGGCTGTGTGAGGGTGGGTGTCCCGCACCCATGCACGCACGGGGGACTGCGTCTCCTTCTGTTGTGCGGCGTGGAACGGGTGGGAGGACGCGGCTGTCATGGGCGCTGTCCGCCCATGGCCGCGAGGTAGGTGAGTGCCTCTGCGCTGGGGCTTCCCGGAGCAGGGGTTCCGATCAGCAGATGCTGTCCCGGGGCGGCAGGCACGTGGAAGACGCGGTATCCGAGCTCGATGCGTCCGACCGCGGGATGGACAACGCTCCTGTACGCACGGTCCAGACCGGCCGCCACTCCGCCCTCCCAGCTCTTGGTGAAGTCGGCCGATTCGGCGGACAGGTCGGCGACGAGGTCCACGACCTCGGTGTCCTCCGGCAGCCGGAATGCATTGCGGCGCAGCACGTGCAGGGAGGCGGTCACGGCCAAGGGCCAATCGGCGAAGTAGCTCTTCGCCTCCGGGTGTGTGAAAAGGACCCGGATCAGGTTCAGTTCGCCGCCGGTGCCCTCCTCGTCCCCTGCGCTGCCGAACGGTGACAGCAGGATCTGTGCCTGCGCGTTGGCCGCCAGGATGTCGAAGCAAGGGCTCAGCACATAGGCCGCTCTCTGGTGGGACTCTTCCAGTAGGCGCAGGAGTTCTGGCTGCACCTGCCCTCGGTTGGTGTCGCGGCGCAGACTCGGGTTGAGTCCCGCGAGACGGAACAGGTTGCCTCGCGCGTCCGGGTCCAGCTGAAGGGCACGGCCCAGGGCTTCGACAGTCCGGGGCGAGGGGTTTCGCTCCCGCCCCTGCTCCAGACGGCTGTAGTAGTCGGCGCTGACTCCCGACAGGAAGGACACTTCCTGTCGGCGCAGTCCCTCGACCCGGCGGCCACGACCGCTGACGCTCAGGCCGACGTCCGTGGGAGCCAGCCGGGACCGGGAGGCCCGGAGGAACTCCCCGAGGGGGTTGTCCCGTGACTGCGCACCGTGCCCCCCGTTTTGCGCGGAGCCTGTGGGCGGCACAGCCGGCACGTGCATGCGCATCTGTACTCCTTCCAGGCGCAACGCCCCCGGCAGGGGGCGCCCGTCGGCCGACTTCAGGCAGCCGGCTGTCCCTTGAGGTGGTAGCGGGTGTCGCCGGTGAAGTCGATGGTGATCTCGCGCCTGGCGAAGGACCACCTGCCGTCCCGCCGCTCGAAGCGGTCGCGATAGCGGCCGCCCGCCACCATCTGCAGCGGAAGGAGGCCGGGCACCGCCTGGAGGATGTTGTAGTACGACCGTGCCACGGCAGTGTCGTCGTTCTCGTTCACCTCGATGAGGATGTTCGTCGTGATGTGCCGTGTACGCAGCGTCCCGTCGTCGTGGACGACGAGCATCGAGCTCACCAGGTCCTCGATGGCCTTCCCGCCGCGGATGCTCACATCACCGGACACGAAGTCGGCATCGTCGAAGAGTGCGCCGAACGCTGCGAAGTCGCCCTCGTCGACGAGGTGTGAGTACCGGGCGATGAGGTTCTCGATCTGCCGGGCGCTCGACAGGGAGGGAGAAGACATGGCAGTGGCCTTTCGACGAAGAGTTCGCCCGCCCCTTCCGGGCGAGCACTCTGAGTCTTTCTTCGCGGCGCCGCGCCAGGAAGGACGTGTCTACCTGGGTGTGCCACACCCAGGATCAGTGGTCCGGCCGGGGCCTTGACCCGCGCGTCGCAGACCATGGGCGGAGATACCGGCCATGACCGTCCCGGCACCGCGCGCTCTGCCTTGATCCAGGTCCCTGGGGTGCCCCGCTGCGCTGAGGCTTGTTCCCACCGCGGCGGGAGCGTTGCGGGCACCCAGCCGCCGCCCCCGGCTCTTCCCCAGCAAGAAGGACCTCGTGCTCGCCCGAGTCGAGCAGCGCGACCAGCAGAGCAGGCCGGCCGTGACGGAGGCCTTCCGGACGACCACGGATCCCGAAACCTTGCTCGTCATGTTGATGGCGGGCATCCGGGAGGAAACGGCGGCCCGGTTTCCGGGGCCGCCCGTTCATGATGCTTCTGCGGGACGGGCGGTGGCCGAGAGTGATTGGACTATCCTGCCTCGGATCGTGAGGATCTGATGCGGACGGCTCCCACCGTCCTGGCAGCCAGGCGCAGAGCCCGGTAGAACCGGCCGCGCCGCCGACCTCGTCATTCCCTCCCGCCGTTCCCTCACCAGCCAGTAGGTCGGAAAATGCAGCAAGCACAGAACGAACTCGGCGCCTTCCTTCGTGCGAACCGCGCCCGCACCGAGCCTGCCGACGTGGGTCTGCCCGCCGGTGGCGGCAGCCGCCGAGTAGAAGGACTGCGCCGGGAAGAGGTAGCCGTGCTGGCCGGGGTGAGTGTCGACTACTACGCGCGCTTGGAGCAGGGGCGTGAGCGGAATCCCTCGTCGCAGGTCGTCGACGCGGTGGGGCGGGCGATGCGGCTGACACCGGACGCGCGGACCCACCTCTTCCGACTGGCGGGCCTGCACCCGGCGCTCACCTCGGCCGCGGGCCGCGACCTGGTCCACCCCTCCCTGCTGAACCTGCTGGACGCGTTCCCCGCCGCCGCCGCCTACGTGCTGAGCCCCGCCTTCGACGTTCTCGCGAAGAACTCCGTCGCCACCGCACTCCTCTCCCCCTTCGACGGCACCTCGAACATGGTCCGCGTGCTGTTCCAGCACCCTCGTGCGCGCGAGGTCTTCGTCGAGTGGCCCGTGGTGGCGCGCGCCACGGTGCACGCGCTACGGCTGCACGCGGGCCGGTTCCCCGACGACCCCGACATCACCGACCTCGTGTCCGAGATGTCACAGGCGTCACCGGACTTCCGGCAGCTGTGGCAGGAGAACGAAGTGGAGAACATGGCCCGCGCCTTCAAGGTCTTCGTGCTTCCCAAGACCGGTCGCATCGAACTGACCTACCAGACCTTCGACGTCCATGACGCCCCTGGACAGCAGCTCCTGGTCGGCGTTCCCGAGCCCGGCAGCGCCAGCGCCGCGGCGATCGAGTCCCTCGTGGCGCCGGTCGGACGGGGCGCAACCACAGCATGATGTGCCACAGACGCGGCGACACAGAGGTGCCGTAGTTCCACGCCGACCGAGATGCCCGCGGAGCGCCGCCGCCCTCGGCTCCCGGGTAGGTTCGTTCCGTGATCGCTACCTCTGCCCGGCTGCTGCGGCTGGTGTCACTGCTCTCGTCCAGGCCCACCTGGTCGAACGCGGAGCTGGCACGGCGGCTCGACGTCACCGAGCGCACCGTACGCCGGGACATCGACCGGCTGCGTGAGCTCGGCTACGGCGTGGAGTCGATCCCAGGCCCGGGCGGCGGATACCGCTTCGGCCCGGGCAACCGTATGCCCCCGTTGAACCTGGACGACGACGAGGTCTTCGCGGTGGCCCTGGCGCTCAGGGAAGCGGCACACGGCGCGGCACTCGGCGCCGACCCGGCGGCGTTGTCGGCGCTGCTGAAGCTCCGGCAGATCCTTCCCACCCGGATGGCGAAGCGCCTGGCGGGCCTGGACGCCACCGTCGAACACACCCCGCGCTGCGAGGCACCACGGGTATCCGCGGACGTGTTGTTGCTGCTGGCCTCCGTGTGCCGGGCATCCGAGCGCACCACGCTCACCTATCGCGATATGCACGGCACGGCCACTGTCCGGTGTGTCGATCCGCACCGTCTCGTCTACACCGGCGTCCATTGGTATTTCGTGGCCCGCGACGTCGAACGCTCGTCCTGGCGAACCTTCCGCGTCGACAGGGTGGTCTCAGCCGAGTCCACTGGGGAAGTGATCCATCTGACCGATGCTCCGGATGCCGCGCAGCTGGTCTCCGACACCATCACCCGCACCGGGTACCCGTTCTTCGCCCGCGTGCGGCTTCCGCTGTCCTTCGACGACGCCCGACGGCTGGTGGCGCCCATCGTCGCCACTCACGAAGCCGACGGACCGAACGAAACGATCATCACCATCGGCGGTTCCGACCCCGACCAGCTCGCGGGCTACCTGCTGAGCCTGCGCACACCACTGGAAGTCCTGTCGCCCGACTCCGTCCGCGAAGCACTGCTCGCCCGCCTCGACGCCCTGTACCGCGGTAACGAAGCACCGCGACCGGGCCCGGTCGAGCCGCAGTAACAAGCAGCGGCCGGACCCCAGGCACCGGCCGGTGAGAGACCAGGACCGTACCTGTCCGGATCTGCTCCTAGCCTGGATGTGAGGCACGCACCGCCGAGCACGCCACCGCTCCGGACGGCCTGCCCTCTTCGGCCCTCACCTTCCTCTGGGAGCAACACCATGGCAGCTACCCCCCGCCTGCTCGTCTACGGAGCCACCGGCTATACCGGACGACTCGTCGCCGAGCACGCCAAGCAGTCGGGCCTCGACGTCGTCGTGGCCGGCAGGAACCAGGACCGCATTGCCGTGCTCGGCAAGGAACTCGACGTCGAGAGCCGCGCCTTCACGGTCGAGGACCCCGAACTGCTGCGCGACGCACTCGACGACATCACGGTGGTGCTCAACGTCGCCGGCCCCTTCCGCCGTACCGCACGCCCGCTGATGGACGCATGCATCGACAAGGGCGTGCACTACCTCGACACCACCGCCGAATACGACATCTTCGCCACTGCGCGTTCACTCCATGTCAAGGCCGCAGCAGCCGGCGTAATGGTCATGTCCGGCGTCGGCTGGGATGTCGTACCCAGCGACTGCGTCGCCGCCCATGCCGCGGCCCGCGTCGCCGACCCGGTCAGCCTGCGTATCGCCCTCAAACTCCTCAGCGCCACCCCCGAAGAGGCACAGGGTCTGAATCTCTTCTCCCGCGGGTCCATCATCAGCGCCACCGAAGGCATCGGCGACCTGGGCGTACTGGTCCGCACCGACGGAGACATCGTCGCCCTGCCGGAGCCCGAGGTCGCCTCGTTCGACTTCGGCGACACGGGTCTGGAGGAGTGCGTGTCCGCGTCCATGGGCGACCTGATCACCAGCCATGTCGCAACCGGTATCCCGTCCATCGAGGTGTACGTACAGGCCGGCCGGCCGCTGCCCATCGACCTGGACCTCTCGACGCTGCCCGACGGACCGACCGCCCAGGAGCGGGAGGTGGGACGCAGCAAGATCGTCGCCGAAGTGACCGGCCGGGACGGCAGCGTGGCCCGCAGCCTGATCGACACACCCACCGGCTACCGGTTCACACAGCTGTCATCCGTGGAAATCGCCCGCCGTGTACTGACGGGCTCCTTCACACCCGGGTTCCAGGCCCCCTCCTCCGCCTACGGCCCCGAACTGGCCCTCGCCATCGCCGACACGCAGATCAAGGACCTCTGAGCAGGCCGACCGGCCCGGGGTGGCGGAGCCGGGCGGCACCTGGGTGTGTTGCACCCAGGTGGACACGTCCTTCCTGTCCGGGTAGCGCGGTGACCGGACTGGGGACGTCCGCCCGGACGGGGCGAGCACGCCGGCGAAGGGCTTCTGTCATGTTCTCTGCCGCCCCCTTGAGCGCCCGCCGTCCCGCCATCGCACCTGCGGCTCGACCCGGCCGAACACGACACCGAACGCCTCGCGCGCTGCACGTCAGCGGGGAATCCGCCAAGAGCGCCCATCACGTCCGCCAAGGCCATTGGGGAACCTGGCCAGATCCACCGGGCCAGATCCACCTGGCCGATCGAGAGAGTTCCCTTGTATGCACTCGTTCCGGAGGGAAGCCATGCCTCAAAGGTCCGTCATCTCACTCCTTTTCACTCCAATTTCTCTCGGTGCCATCGAGCTGGCCAACCGCATCACCATGGCCCCGCTGACCCGAATGCGGTCGGGTTCCTCCGGCGTCCCCGGCGACCTGATGGTCGACCACTACCAGCAGCGGGCAGGCCTTGGGCTGATCGTCACCGAGGGCACCTACTCCAGTCATGAGTCGCAGGCCTTCGTGGGACAGCCGGGCATCGTCACCGACGAGCAGGTGGCCGGCTGGCGTCGGGTGGCCGAGGCAGTGCACGCCCGCGGCGGCCGCATCGTGATGCAGGTCGTGCACGGGGGCCGGGTAACCCACCCCGGCGTCAACGGCGGTCGGCGTGTCCTGGCTCCGAGCGCGATCGCCATCAACGGCCATGGACACACGGAGAAGGGCAAGCAGCCCTACCCGGTACCGCAAGCACTGACCGCACAGGAGGCGCGCGCAGCCCTTGAAGACTTCGTCGCCGCCTCGCGCCGGGCGGTCGAAGCCGGCCTGGACGGAGTGGAAATCCACGCCGCCAACGGCTACCTACTGCACGAGTTCCTCTCCCCTGCGTCCAACCGGCGCACCGACACGTACGGTGGTTCGCCGGAAAACCGGGCCCGCTTCGTCGTCGAGGTGGTAACCGCGGTGGCCGAGGCCATCGGTGCTGACCGGGTCGGGCTGCGGATTTCGCCTGAGCGCAACATTCAGGATGCCCTGGAGACCGACCGGGAGGACGTGCTGGCCACGTACGGCACCCTCCTGGACCAGCTGCGTCCGCTGCGTCCGGCCTATCTCTCCGTGCTGCACGAGGATCTTGAGGGCGAGCTGGTGCAAGAACTGCGCCGGCGGTTCGGCGGCAAGCTGATGGCCAACAGCGGCTCCTCCTCGGTGACCACGCGCAAGGAGGCGGTGGAGCTGATCGAGGCCGCACATGCCGACGTCGTGGCCGTGGGCCGGGCTGCCATCGCCAACCCGGACCTGGTCGAGCGCTGGCAGGGCGAGCACCCGGAAAACGAGCCGCGCCCGGAACTGTTCTACACACCAGGGGCCGAGGGCTACACCGACTACCCGCTCCGCCGGACGATCCGAGCCTGAGCGGAGCCGGGTACTCCGTCGTCAATGCGGGCGCGGTAGGTACCCGGGGAATGACGTATCTGACCTACAGCGCGGCCACTGGGAAGAACTGCATCGTCACCATTCGCAACACGCCGGGTACGGCTGTCTACATCTACGCGGGATTCCAGCTCGCCAACCAGGGAGACACCGCCGTGGACGACCACGGCACGTACACCAGCTACGCGGGTCCCGTGTACATCAGCGGCAAGGGGACCTGCATCGACTGGTCCGGCGCAATCGGCCCGGCGCCCGAGCAGTACGTCATCCGGTACGCGACGAACTGCGGCTGATCCACCGGGCGGCAGCCGTGGCCCCGGGGCATCGTGACGGCGTAGCGCCACCGACCCGCACCATGCCCCGACCAGAGGCGGCGGGGCACAGCGCGTGCCCCCAGCCGGTCGCTCTCCACGGCGCGCCGACCTTCTCCATAGGTTGCCTTGCTCCATGCTCGGCCGGCTCGGGGTGGTGGGCGCGACAACCGTCTGCCACGAAGCGCACCACCTCGACGACGCCGCGATGGATGAGCGCCCCCATTCCTGGCGACCGACCGGCTGCCACCCGCCTCGGATACCCCGTGGCCCATCCTCGGTCGACCGGCCCTTACGGCTGCGTCCTGCGAGATTCCCGCGCGGCGGTGTACTCCGCCAGCAGCGACTCGAGATGGCTCACCATGAAGCGGTAGTACTCCTGCATCTCGCCGATCCGGTGCTGCTGCACTGCCGTCATCCTGGCGCCTCGCACCTGTGCTTGTTCGGCAAGCTCGCGCAGCTGTGCAGTCGAAGCGACGATGTGTTGCAGGCACCCGACCCAGGCGTCCTCTCTCCAGCGGTAGACGAAATGCCGCTGCCCCGCCTCCTTGTAGCGCTCCACGGTGCCGTTGGTGATGAGCAGCCGCGTCATCTCCGAAATCGACCCCTTGCTCGCATCGAGGGCGTCCTGGAGTTCGGCGAGGGTCATCGGGTTCTCGCTCAGCATCAACAGGCCGGCCGCCCGGCCGGCCATCGGTGGCCAGCCCATCGCACGGCCGACATGCATGCCGAACTCCTCGACAAGTGCGTCGTCTCCGTTGACGCCCTCGGCCGCCTGGGACACCGAGGGCCTCCAAGAATCAGAATAAGTTGAACGTTCAGTATTGACTGAACCGTGCACTCGAGTGGACAGTACCAGGCAAGCCTGCGGACCTCCGAGGCCACGACCGATCACCCTACGGCGGGAGACGAGATATGACGAGTGGCGGCTGGGACGTCATCGTGGTGGGGGCGGGATCCGCGGGCGCGGCGTACGCGGTTCGCTCGGCGGAGAAGGGCAAGCGGGTCCTGCTGCTGGAGGCGGGCCCCGATTACCGTTCGGCGCAGATGCATGAGGCGTGGCGCTCGCCCAACCCGGTGGTCGCGCTGATGGATCCCACAGCGGCCGAGGGGCTGCTGTGGACAGGGCTGACGTCCTCCCGCACCGACAAGCAGCAGCAGGCGCCTTACTGGCGCGGTCGGGGGGTCGGTGGCAGCTCGTCGGTCAACGGACAGATCGCGATCCGGCCGCCGATGGCGGACTTCGACGACTGGGCGGCCCTTGGCTGTTCGGGTTGGTCACCGGAGGATGTCCTGCCGTACTTCGCGAAGCTGGAGGACGACACAGAGTTCGGTGACGAGCCGCACCACGGCCGCGGTGGGCCGACGCCGATCCACCGGATGCCGCAGGACCAGTGGGGCGCCGTTGACACCGCTCTGGCCCGTTCCGCTCTCGCGGCCGGTTTCGGCTGGGCCCCGGACGTCAATGCGCCCTCGGCGACCGGCGTTTCCCCGTACCCGATCAACTCGCGTGATGGTCGGCGGGTGACGGTCAATGACGCGTACCTGGAGGCGGCCCGGGAACTGGGCACGCTCACCATCCGCGGAGACGCTCTCGTGGACCATGTGGTCTTCGCCGGTAGCCGGGCGGCGGGAGTCCGGCTGCTCGTCGACGGGCAGCTGGTGACCGAGCAGGCCGACACGGTCGTCCTCAGTGCCGGTGTGATCCACTCCCCGGCGATCCTCATGCGCTCGGGCATCGGCCCCGCGGCTCACCTACGCTCTGTGGGCATCGACGTGCGCAACGACCTTCCGGTGGGGCTCGGCATGCAGGACCACCCGATGGCTCTGGTGTCGATCCCGCTGACGGATGCGGCAGCGGTCAAGACGCCGCACGATCGTCACACCAACGTCTGCGTCCGATGGACCAGCGGCTCCGGCGCCCCGCAGAACGACTTGATGTTCGTCTCGCTCAACCAGAACGTGCTGGCCATGGCCACCGCCTCGACCGGCACCAGTGCTGGAGCCTTCGGGATCTGGCTGAACCAGAACTACTCCCGCGGCGTGCTGACGCTGGCCTCGGCCGACCCCTCCGACCAGCCGCTGGTGCAGCAGCGGATGCTGTCCGACGAGCGGGACCTCGCCCGCATGCGCCACGGTGTGCGGGCCCTGGTCGACGTGGCCTGTCGGCCCGAGGTCGCGGAGATCACAGCCGGCTCGCTCGAGAAGGAGAACGCGGCTCTGTTCCGCGCGCTGGAGAGCGACACCGCACTCGACGATCACTTGCTGGCCACGGTCGTGGACGCGCAGCACGGCACCAGCACTTGCCGCATGGGCGCGACCAGCGATCCCGGCACGGTCGTTGACAGCGAGTGCCGCGTCCTCGGCGTGGACGGCCTGCACGTGGTCGACGCCTCGGTCTTTCCGACCGTGCCCCGCGCCAACACAAATCTCGCCGCGATCATGGTGGGTGAGCTCATGGCCGACCGGATCGCCTGACACAACCCCCGCTTGCCGAACCTTCTCAGCGGGCCGTGTCACTGCCACGCTCCCCGCTCTGTCCACGGAGGACTGCTTCCCGATGAAGACCTTGCAGAACCTTGTCGGCGGTATCTGGGAGGACTCCCTGGATGACGCACTGATCGATGTCGTCAACCCCGCGACCGAGGACGTCGTCGCCCGCGCTCCCGGTGGCTGCCGGGGCGACATCGACCGCGCGGTGGCCGCAGCGGCGCGGGCACAGCCCGCGTGGGCCGCGCTGCCCGTGGCCGAGCGTGTCGCGCTCATCTCCGCATGGGCCGACACCATCGCCGAGCACGCCGGGGAACTCGCCGAACTCGAGTGCCGGGAGATGGGCAAGCCGACCGGGATCGGCCGCACCTTCATCGACGGTGCGGTGGCCGGTCTCAAGGCCGCGGCGACCCAGGCGCTGTCGTACGGCTTCGAGGAGACGGTCAGCCACCCGGACGGCAGCGCGACGAGGATCCTGCGACACCCGCTGGGAGCCACCGCGGTGATCACACCGTGGAACTTCCCGGTTCCCATGGTTCTCGGCGCGCTCGGCCCCCTGCTGGCGGCCGGCAACACGGTCGTCGTCAAGCCCTCGGAGCGCTCCCCGCTGTCGGCCGTGAGGCTCTTCGAGCTGCTAAACCTGCCGCCGGGGGTGGTGAACCTGGTCCTCGGCGATGCGCGTGCCGGAGTACCCCTGGCCGAGCACGAGCAGATCCAACTCGTGCACTTCACCGGATCTGTCGAGGCCGGCCGGAAAGTCGGAGCGGGCACCGGCAGGCTGTTGCACCGCGCGGTGCTCGAACTCGGCGGCAAGGACCCCGTCGTCATCGACTCGGGCGTCGACCCCGCCGCCACGGCCGCCGCCGTCGCGTTCGGCGCCTTCGTCAACACCGGGCAGATCTGCACGTCCATGGAACGCGTCTACGTGCACCAGGAGATCGCCGACGAGTTCATCGACGCCCTGGTGCGGGCGGCGGGGACGTACACCATGGGCGACGGTCACGACGAAGGCGTCATGGTGGGCCCGCTGGTCGACGAGCGTCAGCGCGACACCGTCCGGCGGCACGTCGCCGACGCGGTCGAGCGCGGTGCGACGATCCGCGCTGGAGGGGTCGAACCGGACGTCAAGGGCTTCTTCTACCCGGCCACGGTCCTGACCGGCGTCGACGAGTCGATGCTGGCGATGAACGAGGAGACCTTCGGCCCGCTCGCCCCCGTCGTGGTCGTCTCCTCCTTCGAGGAGGGCCTAGAGCGTGCCTCCCGGTCGCGCTTCGGCCTCGCCGCAACGGTCTACACCAACGACCCCGACCACATCGCCGCGGCCGCCCGGATCCCCGCAGGCGTCGTCTGGATCAATCAGTGGCAGGGCGGTGGCCCCGAACGCCTCTACGAACCCGCCGGCGACAGCGGCATGGGAGCCACGGGTGCGACCGCGGCCTATGACGCCGCCACCCGACCGGCCACCGTCCACATCGCCCCGCAGCCGGCGTCGTGAGGACCACATGAATCCCAAGAGTGTCATCGAGCGGCGGATCCGGGCGGCGGAACGCGGACTGGTGGATCTGTCCCACCGGATCCACGCCCACCCGGAACTCGCCTTCCAGGAGATCCGAGCCAGTGACTGGGTCGCCCAGCACCTGAGCGAAGCCGGATTCGAGGTCGAACACGGCTGCTACGGCCTGCCCACCGCGGTCCGTGCCACCGTGGGCTCCGGGCCGCTGCACATCGCGGTCTGCGCGGAGTACGACGCGCTGCCTCAGATCGGCCACGCCTGCGGGCACAACGTGATCGCTGCCGCCGCGGTGGGCGCCGGCCTTGGGCTGGCAGGCCTCGCCGACGACCTCGGAATCACGGTCACCGTGCTCGGGACACCGGCCGAGGAAGGCGGCGGCGGCAAAGTCCTGATGCTCGAACGCGGAGCCTTCGACGGACTCGACGCCGCCATGATGGTGCATCCCGCGGCCGTCGAGATGGATGCCATGCCCGGCTCGGCGGTCTCCATGTTCGACGTGTCCTACCGCGGCAGGCCCGCGCATGCGGGTGCCTATCCCGAACGCGGCCTCAACGCCGCCGACGCCATGACCGTCGCCCAGGTGGCCATCGGGCTGATGCGCCAGCAGACCACGAGCGGGGACCGTATCCAGGGCATCGTCACTGAAGCCGGCAGCGCGGCGAACATCATCCCGGAGTCCAGCCGAGGCCGATGGGTCGTCCGCTCGGACAGACTGGCGGCGCTCGCACCGCTCACGGCACGCGTACAGCGCTGCTTCGAAGCCGGGGCACTCGCGACCGGATGTGAACTTTCGATCGCCCCAGCCGGCCCCGACTACGCCGACCTGCGACCCGACCCCCGGCTTCTGGCGCTGTACCGGACCAACGCAGAGGCCCTCGGCCGAACCTTCGCGGACCTGCCCGGCGGCGCAGCCGTCGGAGCCGCCACCGACATGGGCAACGTCTCCCACGTCGTGCCCACCATCCACCCCATGCTCGGACTGGACTGCGCACCCGCGGTCAACCACCAGCCGGAATTCACCGCCGCGTGCATCACACCGGCCGCCGACCGCGCCGTCCTCGACGGCGCCATCGCGATGGCCTGGACCGCCGCCGACCTCGCCGCGGCATCCCGAGCGAGCCGATCGTGACGCGCAACAGGAAGCCACGGTTCGCAGGCGCGGTCGCTGATCGGCCGCAGGTTCCACGTTCGATCGGATGCTTCGGGCTGCGCAGGCGAGGGCTGACGCGGCCGGAGACATCGACTGGCTCGTGTCGGTCGACTCCACGATCGTTCGGGCTCACCAGCACGCCGCCGGGGCGCGAAAAAGGGGGCTACGCAGCAGGGCACGCGGCCGGCCCCGGGGCGGCCTGGCCAGCAGGATTCACCTTGCCTGCGACGCGGTTGGCCGCCCACTCACCTTCGTCCTGACGGACGGCAACACCAACGATCGCACGCAGTTCACCGCCGTGATGGACGGTCCTGCCCAAAAGTCCCTGCCAGGGCCTGACCCTCTACCAGGCCCTGGCCCTTCTCCAGCACCTGTTAGCCACCTGGACCGGCACCTGCCCCACCTGCCGACAACCCACCCCATGGCAGACCTACGACACCACCCAACAAAGCCCTACTAGGCTTATGCCGGCGCGCAGCTGAGGGCGCATCACGTGCCCGGCAACGTTGGGAGTGGAATGAGTTCATGGCTGCAGTGATCGCAATGCTGGAAGAGCTCCGGGGCCTCGCCCCGCTGACCGCCGAGGGCGCGGCGGCGCGGTTCCTGGCTCAGGAGTGGACGCCCGGGGGCAAGCCCCGTGACGGCGTGGAGACGTCGTGGGACAAGGGCGGCGTCGGGGGCTGGGTCCAGACCTTCGGCGGTGGGGCCGTCTGCGTCTCGTTCGCCGTCCGGATCCGCGACGTCGACGAGTCGGGCTACTTCGACGACGTGAAAGCCGTCTACGAGCAGGAGGAGCAGGCACTGGCCGACTTTCTGCCCGAGATCGAGGAGTCCTCTCTCGCCGACCATCTCGTCGAGGCCGAGCAGACGGCGGCTGACAAGGACGAGTTCATCCGGGTGAAGAAGTGGACCCTCGGCGGCCGGATCCTGACCGCCGGTGTGATCCAGCAGGACACCGATCTTCCGGTGATGGTCGTGGTGGCGCTGGAGGAGCCCGGCACCTCGTGACCCAGCCCGTACGCCAGGACGCGCGCGGCTCACCGCCCCTCCGTCCGGGCGCGGGAAGACTCGGCTGCATGACGCGGCACGAAAACGAGGTAGAAAACTTCATGCCGAAGTGCCTGGGGTGCCGGTCGGGTCGTGAACATCGCGCGTGATCAGGCTGCCGTCCGGCGGCCGAGGCGCTAAGCCCTAGCTGGTGGCCAGGACGGTGCGGCTCGCGGGCCTCTTTCGCTGATCTTCTCCGCCGCCGCTTCTACCTGCGCGTGGGTCGCAGTCGGGGGATGAGATCACCGTGGCCACCTACAGCCGTACCACCGATGTGACGCTCGTAGATGCGCTGCCACCCGTGCTTCAGCACTCAGCTTGTCGGCCTGAGCGTCACAGGTGGCCACACCCCCGGGCTGCGGGCGGAGCGGCTCGTCGGTCGCCGGGAGTAGGACCAACGCCTCATGCGCGCGAGGGAACCGCTGATTAGGGTCGGCGTTCATGCAGACCACGGGAATCGCTCGTCGTGATGTGCCGGAGCGCAGGCGCGACACTCTTGAACGGCTCTCCAGAGAACGGGACATATGGGTATCGACGGCTCATCCGGATCACGGCCCGCATCAGGTGCCGCTGTGGTTCTGGTGGGACGGGCAGGCCGTGTGGATGTGCACCGGCGAGACCTCCGCTACTGCGCGTAACGTGCAATCGGAGCCCCGTGTGCGCCTGGCATTGCCGGACACCTTCGATGTGGTGCTCCTGCAAGGGAAGGCGGAGTGCTTCTCGGACCGGGGCGTGCCGAAGGACGCCGCGGATGCGTTCGCCGAAAAGTTCGGGTGGGACCCACGTGTGGAGGAAGTCTCTTTTCTCTATATACGCGTGACGCCGAAGACCGTGCTCGCCTGGCGCGGCGAGCCGGAACTGCGCGGCAGAGTCCTCATGCGCGAGGGAGCGTGGCTGGAGTAGCCCCGGTCGCCAGGTGAAGCGTCCTCATTCTCTGATCTCGACGACGCAGATTCATGCTCAGCGCACCACAACAGCCGCCAACAAAACTGCTCAGTGGCCGGCTGAAGCACTCAGTCACACCGGTTCGGCCCGCAATCGGCCCCGCGCTTGAGCAGTACGTCATCCGGAACGCGACGACCTGCGGCTGATCCACCGGGCGGCAGCCCTGGGCCCCGGGCATCGTGACGGCGTACCGCCACCGACCCGCACCATGCCCCTCCAGGAAGTGCTGGATCCCGCCGCGGCTGCGGGAGGCGCGTCCGCCGGAGACCAGCGGGGTGCGCAGGTGTCCGTACTGGACGGCGAGTGCGACCAGGCCGCCGGGCCATCGGGCCATCGGGCGATGCGCCAGGGCGCGGCGGGGGCGGGCGGTTCCTTCGTGTCGGGCTGTGCGTGGGCGGCACTAGGAACGGGCAGTGAAGCTGGTGCCGGAGGGGCGTTTCAGCTCGTCGCCTCGCTGGCCGGAGCCTATTCTCCACCGCCCGGGAGTCGGTAGACCGAGACGTGGGATCCCGAGTCGGCGGTGAACCGAGCGCCCTGCCAGTCCGCATGCCTGGATTCGAGTTCGAACCCGGCGAGCTGTGCCATGAGGTCGAGTTCCGATGGCCAGATGTAGCGGTGCGGGCTTTGGAACAACTCCGCAGTCCGTTTGCCTTCTTCGAAGTCGAAGTGGTGCGAGACAACGTGCTGAGTGAGCACGTCGTAGGTGTCCAAGCTGATGTGGCCGGGCTCGGATTGGCAGACCACGGCCTTCCTGTCCGGCGGGAGCTTGTGCACTTCGGGCACCCACAGTTCGATCACGAACCGGCCACCGGGTGCGAGATGGCGGGCTGCGTTGCGAAAGCACTCGACCTGCTCGGGTTGGGTCTGCAGCACGGAGATCGCGTTGAAGACCAGGTAGACGAGCTGGAAGCAGCCCGCGCCGGGAGCGCTTGCGGTGGCCATGTCGCCCAGGACGACGGGGATCGCCTCCTCGTCGGCCTTCGTGCGCAACTGCTCGACCATGGGTCTGCTCAGCTCGATGCCAGTGACCGCAACCCCCTTGGCCGCGAGCGGGATGGCCACCCGGCCCGTGCCAATGGCAAACTCCAACACTCTCCCGCTTTCGGCGAGTTCCGCCAGTGTGTCCACAGTCGGCCCGAGGACGTCAGGCGCGAACATGCCGGTGCCGGGCGTGTCGTAGCTCTGGGCCGCATCGGCGTCCCAGACCTCATCCTGTCTCATGCCGCACATGATCCAGGAGGAGCGGGGCGGGTGTCGACAGCCTTTCCACCCGTGGGTCGCACGGCCACGCGCCGCTGCTGCCCAGATCGTGGCGCTGATATGCGGAAGCCCTCCTCATCACGGCTGACCAGGCGGGGACGCCCTCTGCCATCCACCTGCGCAGCAGGCCGTTGCAAATTCGCCCATGCGCCCAGCCTGATGTGATGAACCCTCAGGACGAGCGTCATCGACGCGGCGTGCCTGAATATGCAGTCAGCCGTCCTCGCGGACTGGGTCCAGGTTCGCCACGCACTCCACCTGATGTGTCATCGAAAAGATGTCGGCCTGAGGGCGTGATGGAAAAGACCAGGTCAGAGACCATTTCTCAGCTCGTCGTCCTGCGTGTGGCTGCCTGGAGCGTCAAACGAGCGTCATGGCTGACAGCCGGCGAACAGGCCGCCGAAGCCATGTCACCCATCGGGTCCGCCCCCGCCGGCTCCGGACGCCAACTCACCTGTCGTGCCCCGCACCATCTGTCCGAACAACATCACGGGCCATGCCAGCCAGCCGACGACACCCCGCACCCGTACGGAGGAACTCCGCGGAGAGCAGGCGCCTGTGGGTAGCGGCCAGATGGGCCGATCCCTTCAGCACCCTGCCGTCGACGGTGATCCTCGGTGCGTCCGGCCCTGTCCTCGGCGGCCTCGCGCCGGCCCGCGGGGCAGTCACCGACCGCCCGGTCGAGGGCGTCATCAACGACAGTTGCCGGCACCCGGCCGATCATGGTCCGCGAAGCCACAGCGCCACTAGAAGCTCCGCTCCCGCACGTCGACAACAAGCGAGGTCCGCGAACGAGGCGCACCTTCCACTCCCCCACCAGTCGCCACAATCACGCCAGTCTCCGAACAGAAACCCAGGGTTGGCTGGCTGCTCTCCGGGTGTTCAACTACCGCCTCCAGGACAGGAAGGCGTGTTCACGCCAATCGCCCATCATGGGGCGGCTGGTTGGCCCTGCGACCAGGGGACACTCCGGGCGCCGTTCGGTGCGACACGTCGGGATCCAGCCCCATCCGCCGCCGTGCGTTAGTTCGATCCGCTTTTGGATCAAGCATCACCCCGACTCTGTTCACGACTTACTCACGGGTGATGCACTGTGCGCACACAAGCGCGAAGACTCCTCACGACACTCCTGGCTCTGGCTCTCCTGGCCGTCGCAGGGGTCATCCCCTCCTGGGCATCTCCCGGAGGCCAACAGACCTCCATACCCCCATCGTCTGCCATACGGACGGCCGCGGCGAGGACCGCTTCGGACCTCCCGAAGCCGCCCAAGGCCATGACGCTGGCCGAGAGACGCCAGCAGGTGAAGCGGGACCGGGGCGAGTTGTCGCCCATGCACAAATACATCGACCCGCGCGCAGAGAAGCCGTCCGGTACACCGCACCCCCGCCCCACCGAACCAGCCGACCGGGGCCCGGCCGCCAGCAGATCGGCAACTCCGTTCGGCGCACAGGCAACCGGGAATCCCACGTGGGTCAGCGCGTACGCCACTGCTTACCCGGCGATGCTGTCGATCGGCGGGCAGCTGCAATTGCCTGCGGGCACGACGGCATCCCAGGTGTCCGGGATGTGGCTCTACGTCCGCGACGAGGCGGGGAACTACGTCCACCAGCAGGAGATCAAGCGCACCACCGGTGACCCCTCGGGCCGCTACCTCGACAACGGCGCCTGGTGCTACGGGTGGTGGCCGGGCAACGCCTACCCCGCCGACCAGTGCTTCTGGTGGAGCGGCAGCACGCTCGGGGGGCATCTCGAGGACGGCAAGAAGTACTACGCCTGGATCTTCCTCACCGGCACGGACGGGTCTTCGAGTCCGGGCGGAACCACCTCGCCCCTGGTGGAAGCCTTCTACACGCCTGACATTCCCGGAGCACAGGCGGGCATCTGCACCTGCTACGCGCAGGCTCACCGTGCGGACCCGGTCAACACGGCGACCGGCATGTTCTTCGAGCAGCTCACCGACGCCTCCCTGGTCGGCCCAGGTGTGCCCTTCGCCCTGGAGCGGACGTACCGTTCCGACTCGGCCACGGCGGGCCTGCTGGGCCGCGGCTGGGCAACACCGTTCGACTCGAAGCTCACGGTCGCGACGGGAAAGGTCACCTACCGGGTGGACGACGGGGCGTCGTTCGTGTTCACGCAGAACAGCGACGGAACGTACAGAGCTCCGGCCGGGTCGGCGGCCAAGCTGGTCAAAGGCACCAGTGACTACATCCTGACCACGCCCGACCACACCAAGCGGACCTTCACCAGCGGTGGTCAGCTCGTTTCCGTCGTGGACAAGGCAGGAAAGGGGCTGAACCTGACGTACGCGTCCGGCAAGCTCGCCTCCGTCAAGGACGCCGCCGGACGCACGACGACGTTCACGGTCGGCACGGACGGGCTCCTGACCAAGGTGGCCCTGCCGGACACGACGTCGGTGTCCTACGGCTACACCAATGGCCTGCTGACCTCGGTGACCGACCCCGCCGGAAAAACCTCTTCCTACACGTACGACGCGAACAAGCGACTGTCGTCCTACACCGACCCCGCAGGCGGCAAAGTCAGCAACACCTACGACACCGCAGGCCGGATCACTTCCCAGACCGACCAGAACGGCAAGACGACCACGTTCACCTGGGACGGCAGCCGCGAGTCCCACACCACGGCGCCCGACGGCGGCGTGTGGACCGACGTGTACTCCGGCAACGTCCTCATGTCGACCATCGACCCGTACGGCAAGAGCATCACCTACGACTACGACCGCAATCTGCGACCCGTGGGCATCACCGACCAGCGCGGCAACACCACGTCGATGACGTACGACAGCGCCGGCCGCATGCTCACCCGGAGTTCACCTGCGAGCCTTGGCTACAAGGAAATCTGGACCTACGACACGTCGGGCAACATCACCAGCCACACCGACGGCCGCGTCAACAAGACCACGTACGCGTACAACACGTCGAACCAGCTGACGACGACCACCGACCCGCTCGGCGGCACCACCGTCTACACGTACACGACACTCGGCGCGATCCAGACGGTCAAGACGCCGCGGGGCAAGGTCACCACCTACGGCTACGACACAGCCGGGAACCGCACGTCGGTGACCACACCCCTGGGTGAGAAGGCGACGTTCACCTACGACGCGGCCGGGCGGATCCTGACCAAGACGGACCCGCGCGGCAACGTCACCAACGCCGACCCAGCCGCCTACACCACGGCGTACGCCTACGACGGGCGAGGGCTGCTCAGCTCGGCCACCGACCCACTGGGCCGCACCACTGCCTATACCTACAACGGCGCGGAGCAGCTCCTCACCGCGAAGAACCCTGAGGGCGACACCACGGCATTCGCCTACGACGATGCCGGGCACCTGACCCGGACGACGGACACGGCGGGCAAGTCCGTCACCCGCACCTACAGCGCAGCCGGACACCTCGCCTCCGAGACGGACGCAGCCGGCAACAAGACCACCTACACCTACGACAAGGTGGGCCGCCTGCTCACCAGCGTCTCCCCGCGCGGCAACGCCGTCGGCGCCGACCCGGCCGCATACACCACGAGCTACGCCTACGACGCCGCAGGGAACAGCACCAAGGTCACCGGTCCCACCGGCGCGTTCACCACCACGACCTACGACGCGATCAACCGGCCTCTGGTGAACACCGACCAGCTGGGACACACCACCGGCTACACGTACGACGCCAACGACAACGTCACCAAGGTCACCGACGCCGCAGGCAAGACGACCCTCTCGGTCTACGACAAGAACAATCGGCTGACCAGCAGCACCAACCAGCTGAGCAAGACCAGCACCTACACCTACGACGCCGACGGGCACCTGCTCAGCAGCACCTCGCCCGGGGGCAACAAGGGCACCTGGACCTACGACGACGACGGCCGCCAAGCCACCGCCGTCGACCCACGCGGCAACGCAACCGGCGCCTCCCCCGCCCAGTACACCACCGCCTACGACTACGACCCGTCGGGCAACCCGACCACCGTCACCGACCCGCTCGGCAACGTGACCAGAACCGAGCACGACGCCGTCGGAAACGTCACCAGGAGCACGGACGCCGACCAGCGCGCCACCACCTACAACTACGACAAGCTCGACCAGCTGACCACCGTCACCGCCCCCGGCGGCGCGGCCACCACCTACGACTACGACACGGTCGGCAACATGACCGGTCGCACCGACGCCAACGACCACGTCACCACCTACGGTTACGACGCGGCGCACCGCCTGACGTCGGTCACCGACCCGCTGGACCGGGAGACGTCGTACGCGTACGACGCGGACAGCAATCCGGTCAAGGTGACGACGCCCCGAGGCTCCACCACCCGGACGTACGACGTCCGCGGCCTGGTCACCAAGATCGACTACTCGGACTCCACGCCGGACGTCACCCTCGGCTACGACGACGCCGGACAGATGACCGCCCGTGCCAACGCGAAGATCTCCGAGGACTTCGTCTACAACGCGGTAGGTGATCTCACCAAGACCCGCGGCTTCGCCTACACCTATGACGCCGCCGGGCAGATGCTCACCCGTAAGTACTCCGACGGCAACACCATCGGCTACACCTACGACAACGACGGCCGCACCGCCACCATGACGGCCGACGGCGCCACCACCACCTACACCTCGGACCCGGCGGGCAACCTCACCAAGACGGCGCTGCCCAACACGGAGACCGAGGACCGCACCTACGACCGGGCGGGCCGCGTCACAGCCGTCACCTCCTCCAAGGCGGGCACGACGGTCACCAAGACCGCCCTGACCCTGTCGGCGGCCGGCCTGCCCACACGCGTCGACGTCACCCGGGCCGGAATCGGCACCGGCGGCTACGACCAGACCTACGACACCGCGGGCCGTCTCACCTCCGGCTGCTACCCCCAGCCCTGGATCACCGGCTGCGCAGCGACCCGCACCACGTCCTACACCTACGACAAGGTCGGCAACCGCCTGACCTCCACCCTCGGCGCCACGTCCACCAGCTACACCTACGACGACGCCGACCAGCTCACCTCCACCACCGCCGGGGCAACCACCACCGCGTACGACTACGACGCGGAAGGCAACCAGACAAAGGCGGGCGCCAACACCTTCACCTACGACCTGGCCGGGCAGATCTCCGCCGCCACCGTCGCGGGCACCGACCACACCTACGACCACGACGCCAGTGGCAACCAGGTCGCCACGCTCAAGGACGGCGCGGTCACCAGCCGCACCCAGTGGGATCCCAACGCACCCCTGCCGATCCTCGCCACCGAGTACGACAGCGCCTGGACCGTCAAACAGTCCTACCGCTACGACCCCCTCGGCCAGCCCGCAGCCACCAAAACCGGTGCAGGTGCGGTCTTCTACTACCACCACGACACCCAGGGCTCCCCGCTCGACGTCACCAGCAGCACAGGCACCCTCCACCAGCGCTGGGCCTACGACCCCTACGGCACCCGCGTCCTGGGCACCGTCACCGGAGGCGCGCCCTCAAGCACCCCCACCTACACCGGCGCCCGCTACGAAACAACCACCGGCAACATCGACCTCCACGCCCGCCAATACACCCCGGCCACCGGCCGCTTCACCAGCACCGACCCGGCAACCCGAAGCACCTCAACCCCCAACGTGTCCCCGTACGCCTACGCCGACAACCAGCCCACCCTGCTCACCGACCCCAGCGGCCGGACCCCCGAAGACCCCAACAGCCCAGGAGCGATCCTCGGCGACTTCGGCTCGGGCTTCCTCCAAGGGCTGAAGGCACCCTTCCAGTTCCTCGGAGACGCCTACAACGCCGTCACCGGCCAGAACGGCGGCGCCGGCGCCTTCCTCGACAAGTACCTCCCCGTCCGCCCCGCCTACCGCCTCTACCGCGCCGAATACATGCTCCGCCAACAAGGCTGCGACGCACTCGCCGACCTCTACGCCGAAGCAGCCGACGAACTCACCCAACAGCTCGCCGTCACCGGACTCGGCGGACTGACCGGGTGGCGCAGGGCAGCCGTCGAGCCCAAGGCTCCAGGCCGATTCGGACCAGGGGCAGCACACTCCGACGATCCAGCACTGGGTGGAGCAAACCCGTATATTCCTCGCGGCTTCAGCGCGGGGACATACGGCCAATTCACGCAAAAAATCTACTCCGGCCTGCGCGCAGCTGGCTACAATGACTCCACGGCCATATTTCACGGAAGCTCCGTCACTGGACGAAGCTTCAGGACGGGGGAGCCTTTCCGACCGGAGAGTGACTTCGACATCGCACTCGCAGGAGCAGACGTCTTCGGGCAAGCTAAGAAAGCCGGCGTGGGCCTTCGATCTAAGGGCACCCGAACCGGCGAGCTGACGGACGAAAATCTGCGAAAGATGCGCCTCACTCGACTCGCTCAAGAACTCTCAGAGGCAGCCGGGCGACCAGTTCACTTCATGGTCTACGATTCCGTTGAGAGCGCAACCGGACGCGCACCGAGTATCATCGCACCGCGGAACTAACGGGAGGAAAACCATGGGGCATCGCTACTACCTCTACGGCTCCGACAAAATGAGCTTGCAAGAGGTAAGCGATGCCCTGTCGACCTCCTTGCAAATCCCATTCGACGCCCGCCAAAGCGATTACAAGGGAGGCAGATACTATCTAGCACGAATGCAGGCTCCCGGAAAAATCACAATCGAAGAAAACTGGGAAGATGACGAGGGTTACCTCGCCGAACCGGACTTTCCGACATGCTCCACGCTCGTATATGTCACTGAGCCGACCATACGTGTGGTATCAGCACTAGAAAACTCGGGTCACCTTCAGCGCTTGAGGATGTCATGCGTTGATTGATAAGCCGTGAGACGGTTCCATCCATGGCTCCGGTTGAAGGCCACAGACCTGACGGAGCCGATCGGCGCAACCAGCCACTCCTTGCAGCCGGCACCGTTGTCGTACATGCAACATGCACCTTGCAGGATGCCCTGCCCCACGCCCTGGCGGCACGTCAGGCGCGGTGCCCTCCCGCGGTCGGCCAGTCTCCCCTCTCGTGGAGGTGGAGTACGAGAGCAGCGATGTTCCAGGCGTCGTCCTCACCCCGGTGGTGACGGCCTTCGAGACGCCGCCCCACGATCTGCAGGGCGCGTGCCATGCCAGGGGCCTTGCGCAGGCCCTCGACTTTGGTGAAGACAGTTTTTGCATTGACGTGGTAACGGCCGAAAGGGTAAGGCGTCCCTGTGGCCTGGCATTGCCTTCCGAACTGGTGACGGTCGTAGTCGCCCCAACTGGCCCAGGGCCTGGTGCCTGCGCGGTGCTCCGCCGTCAGTAGTCGGCACGCCTCGGCGAAGGAGACTCCCTGATCGACTTTGTCCTGAGTGAGTCCTGTCAGCTCCGTGCAGAACTCGCTGACGGTGGACCAGGCGGGCCTCACCAGGATCCGGTGCCGACCAAGGCGCTCGCCGATGTTCAGGTCGACGACAGTGAGCCCGATTTCGATGATCTCGCTGGCCTCCCCAGGCGGCGGGGAACCGGCCCAACACGTCGCTTCGACGTCCACGACGTTGACGACACTCTCGGTCCAGGTGCTGTCCATGACGAGAAGCATAGGGAGACGCAGCGGTCGGGCCCATGCCCAGCAGCGAAAGGTCACCACAGCCTCGAACTGTAGGCGGCACTCATTTGCGGAGCAGGTCGAGGTGAGCTCGGCCGAACGACTACCCCCTATGCGTGGCGGGTCCGCCGACGACGAATGCAGGATCCTGACCGAGTGGCGTTGCCGTAGCATGCCTCGTTCGCCGAGATGGATATCTGCGGATTCGAACTGGGGCCGGCCCCAGTTCTCGACCGTGACCGGCCTTCGGAGACGAGCTGGTTCCTGCGGTCGTGCTGTCCCGACCATGAGACCATCGGTCGGGTCGTGCCGTTGACTGGCGCACAGTGGGTGCACCTGCCCCCCTTCCCCCGGATACGGCTCACAGAGTCGTGGCGAGCAGGCCGAGGACGAGGAAGAGGGGCTTGTCGGTGGGGACCGCTACTATCCAGGATCCTCACGGCACGACGAACGGGGTCAGGGAATGGGCTACGTGAACGAAGCGGCGGTCAAGCGGAAGCTGGGTATCCCGAACTGGCGGAACCTGTCCAAGGACAAGGTGCTCAAGTTCGCAGCAGCCATGCCCGAGATGGCCACCGAGGTGCGGCTCAAGCTCATCGAGCAGTTCCCTGCCTTCAAGGACCTGGGCAAGGCCGACATCGATGCGGTCACAGAGGCCCACAAGTCCACTCTCGCAGCCAACGAGAACAGTCAGAATCACTTCTATAAGGCTTCGCAGGACCAGCGGGACGCTCTGCAGGCCGACCTCGGTCGGGACGACCTTAGCTGGGAGCAACGGGAGGCCCTTTACGACCGCTTCGACCAAAACGTACAGCGGGTAGGCGAGAAGGACAGCGAGAACAAGCATTTCCTGGGGGCGGGGATGAAGTTGGTGGCAACCGCCGGTGCAGCCGCCCTCGCGCTGAGCGTGGTATACGTCGGCGGTAAGATCGCTGGAGCGAGCGAAAACGGTTCCGAGGAATCCCAGTAGGACAGAGGCTGGTCCTCTGGAGTGAACCCACCGCGGGTCAGTCGGCGGGTGACTCTGCCCCCGGCATGTCGTGCTCGATTCCGGCATGCAGGGTGCGGCCGCCCGATGGGATCACCTCGACGAGGCGTTCCTCCTCCGCTTGGGATAGATCCGTGAAGAGTCGAATGGACGTGTTCACGAGGTCCAGTAGGGGGACACTGCCGCGGGGCGGCTTTACCGAGGCAGTCCGGGTGGAGAAGTTGTACCTCACCGGTACGCCACTTGGAGACAAGGCTGCTTCGAGTGTCTTGACCAGGGTTCCCGGTCCGAGGGATTCGCTGAGGTGACGGAGCCGGTCCCCATGCAAAGCGCCCACCTATCCTTCGTACGCCACCTGCCCGCCACGGTTGACCAGCGTGATGGCCTTGAGGCTCAGCCCTACGAGCTGCAGACGATCACCAACCTCGTCGAGGGTCGGCAGTTCGTACGCCGCCCGTGCCGCCGACGATGTCAGGTGGTTGACCTTCTGTGCGAGCGTGAGAACGAAGCCGGGCGCGTTGAAGTTGAGGGCTCCCTCACTCTTCGTCCGTTGGAGGGGGGCTGCACCACGGCGAGCGGCGACGGAGGAGGGAGTCTGAACCCCACGAGAGCGCGCACACCAGTCTGTCGAGGCGGTCAGCAGCTCAGTACAGCCAGAAGTTCTGCTGGGCCCACCAGACCAAGGCGAGCACGACGGCGCCACCCAGGGCCTTTGCGGCTCCGCCGAGGAACGACAGAGCCATCGTCCGGCGCACACGGCGGACAGTGCGCGGGGTGAGCTTGATTCTCAGCATCTTCGAGATCGGCAGGATGGCGCCGCAGAACAGCAACAGCACGCCTGTCAGCAGGACGATCAGCAAAAGCGACGACTCGTTCGTACTCGGGGAAATAGCGTAGTCGTGGCCAGCATCAGCTCGCGGAGATCCATCGTGATCGCTCCTTCGGTTCGTGTCGGATGGCATGACGATCTCCGTCGACGACGGCGTGCAGGGGCGATGCCGAACTTCTCCACTCGTCTCAAGCCCCCGCGCTATTGGCTCGTTCACACCTTCGCTCACATCCTGATCCGCGAGCTCGCCCTCACCTGCGGATACTCGGCTGCCAGCCTCAGCGAGCGCCTCTACGCCTGGCCCGCCGCCGAAGGGCGTGACCCATCGGCCGGCCTTCTCATCTGCACCACCGCTTCCGACAGCGACGGCACCCTGGGTGGCCTTGTGCAGCTCAGTGAGCCCTCTCGCCTCCAGCGGGTCGTCGACAGCGCGCTGCGCAAAGCCGCGCGCTGCTCCTCCGACCCCATCTGCTCCAAGCGCACTCCGCAGGACCCCGAGGACTTCCTCCACGGCGCCGCCTGCCATTGCTGCGTAATGGCATCAGAGACCTCCTGCGAGCGCGCCAACCGCTTCCTCGATCGCCGCTTCCTCCTCGACCTGCCCGGTAGTGGCCTCGGGTTCTTCCGAGTCCATGGGTGAGGCAGACGCGGCACGGCGGCTCGGTCAACTCCTCACCGGGACCGAGGCCAAAGGCATCGCGGACCGTCTGGCCGACGGCGACACCCTCGGTACCGCGCTCAAAGTCGTGCCGGCCGGCCAGCGGGCAGAGGTCCGGCGTCTGTTGCAGGCCGTAGCTGGCGACGACGAGGCATCGCACCATCAGGTCCGAGTCCTACGTGCGATCGAGGGGGCCCGGGCGCTGCCGACCACACTGTCGCCACTGTGGACCATGCCCGGGCACCTCGCCAGAGCGGACCGCTCACCACCTCGGTGACACGCCTCGTCGACAGCGCGCGCCACGCCATAACGTGCTCGACCTTCAACTTGCAACGGAGCTCGACGCTTTGGAAGTCACTGCGGGAAATTGCGCAGCGCGACGAAGTCGCCGTCCGCGTCTACATGGACACCCGGGCCGCCGACGACAGCGGACAACACTGGTCTCCGACGACCGAACAAGTTCCTAGCCATCGATCACCACCTTCTACTGGTGACCAGCGCGAACTTCTCCTGGAGCGCGGAGAACAACAACGTCGAGTTCGGCGTCCTCATCGACAACCCGAACCTCACCGAAGCGGTCGAACGTGAGCTGCGGGAGACTGAAGGGGTCCTGTACGAACGGATCTCCTGACCGTCCGGCATCGCTTTCTCCAACCTGACGCCGCACCCAAGCTGGATTCCCAGACATCCTGGCAATACAACTGCAAGCACCTGATCTGTAGGCTCTGGAGGCGCTCCAGCGCCACCCAGGGGTTGCACTGGCTGCACGACCACGGCCTCATCCACCGGGACATCAAGCCGAGCAAGACCGCACTCGGAGGCCAGTCACCGGCCACCCGCGTCAACAACCCTGCGGGTCAATACACCTAGCGCGCGACCAGGCGAACGCGCGGTTAACGACCTTCGGCAACGCCATCGGAATTGCGGCGTTCATGTCACCCGAGCAATTTGAGGCTAAGCCCCTCACGCCCGCCTCAGACACCTTCTCGCTGGCGTGCACCGTGGTGGCCATGGCCAGGACGGGGAGGCCGCCATTTGAGGCAGCGTCGCCGATGGCGACGGTGGTGGCAATCTGCACTGCGGACCCGGACCTCACGGGAGTAGCCGACGCGCTCACTCCCGTGCTCCGTGCCCGCCTAAGGACCCGGCTAACCGTCCGAACCTGGTCAACATCATCCAAGCGATTCCGGAATCGAGAGGGAGTTGGGGATGATGACGTGTTCACGGATCTCTTCTCCGAGAAGCCCATCTCGGAGCTGCGGGAAGCCCGCTGGATGCGGGCTCTCACACTCTGCGGGCCGTAGTGCTGGCACCCGCCGCCCCGCCTCATAGGACCTCCCTGGAGCTCCCCGCCGTGGTGGCGCAGATGCGAGAGCGCGACAACGAGATCACCGTCGGCTTGGACGAGCACGGCGGAGCGGCGGGCGTCGTCACCTACGAGGATGTCGCCGAGGAACTCCTTGGCAGCATTGAGAACGAGTGCGACACGGCCATCGCCCTCACCGCCCCGACAGAGAGAGCTGGATCATCGACGCGCCACCGCCTGGACAAGATCCCCGAGGTCACCGGCATCGAGCGGCCCGAGGAGGACAACTACGACAACGAAGAACCTGCCGGCACAATGCGCAGGCAGCAGCATGGGACCGCTCTGCACCACCGAAATTCCCCGGCAACCAGCTCCACTCGCGCAGCCGGGGGCCGCCTGACCAGCCACCCAGAGCACCTGACCACCATCAGAACGAGCGTCAAATGAGCGTCAAGACACCGCCGCGAGCGTCATTTCAGCGTCAAGATATCGCCCGTAACGCCCACAATGCACATAACGCACACCGCACGAACCCGCAGGTCAGACGCCCTTTACGGCAGGCTCAAGGATCGCCACGCACTCCACGTGATGCGTCATCGGGAACAGGTGGACGACGATACCCACGGTGCACAGTGGTCCCCAGCCCGCCTGGTGGACGGCAATCAAGACGTCCGGTACGCCCTCACCGACGGTGGACACTGACGGCATACCCGCCGCCGTCGTAAGGGTCGGCATCCCAGGTGGCGAACCGGTCGACGAGGATGAGGCCGGCCGCGGCACAGAAGTCGTCGTAGTCCGACAGTGTGAGGCTGGGCAGCACCGGCAGGTGCGCTTCGTCCAGGCCGAAGCCGGCGACCAGCAGGCCGCCCGGACGCAGTGCCGCGGACAGGTGCTCAACCACCGTGGTCTCGGTACCGGGGGCGAGCAGCGGGAAAATATTGCCCGCAGCAACGACAAGGTCGAAGCCTCCTGCAATGCCGAGCAGGGCCGGCTCGAACTCGGCCAGATCGGACTGGAACCAAGGCAGTCCGGGCGACTGCTTCCGCGCCACTGCCAGCATCGACGCGTCAAGATCCACCCCGACACAGTCGTACCCGAGTTCCGCGAGCCGGATCATGACGCGTCCGGTACCGCACCCGGCGTCCAGCACCCGCGCTCCGACTGGCACGAGAGCCGCACAGAACCGCGCCTCACCGTGCACGTTCTTGCCACTGCGCGCCAGGGTCGCGAATCGTGCGGCGTAGTCCTCCCCGGACGCTTTCCCGGCCAAATCCGTCCAGCGACTCATAAGGCCAACTATAGGGCGCCCGTGTGGCTACGCGAAGAAGCGGCTGGACTCACAGCACTGAAGGCCACATCCCGGAGTCCTTCCAGTCGGAGTCGGGCGGCCTGAAGAACAAAAAGATCGCCGAGTCCGGCACCGAGCGGCTGGTCCTGACGGCCGTCGCCTCATCGAAAACGATGTCTGCCGCGTTCGACGGCGCTGACGAGGAGGGCCGCACCCCATCCGTCCTGCGAGGAGCTGTCCGGCCGATCGTGGTCGCGGGTGGTGGGCAGTCCGGCATGATGCCGGGGTGAGCATCATCGTAGAATTCTTCGCGGCTCCGGACGACGCGTCAGCGGCTCTGGTGCTTCGGACCGGGCCGCGACGCGCATTCGAGTCGCTCTCCTTCGGCAACTTCGACCCCGAAGAGGCTGTGATCGAGTGGGAGTGCTTGTTCTCCGACGTCAGCTTCGAGGAACTCGTCGAGGCTGACGAGCCTCGTCTCGTCGCCGGCCAGGACGATGACGGGTGCCTCGTCTTCGCGATCTCGCCTCGCCTGTCCGCAGCGCTCGCCGAGGCCGAACGGTCCGAGTTGAAGGATGCCGCTGTCGCATGGTCCTTGCAGCGGGCGGAGGACGGCGAGGTCATCGACACGGAGACCGCCTTCCTGATCTTGGGCGATCTGGGTGCTCTCGTCAGCAGTGCCCGACGCCAGGGCCGGAGCGTCTACTGCTGGGTCGCGTAGGGGTTCGGGGCCAAAGCCACCAGGCCGGTGAACACCTGCTCCAAGTGCCGTCGACGACCCACATCCGCAGCCGGCGTCATCGAGGTCGTGTGTCATTCGTCTGTTGCATGATCGGGTCGTTCGGCAACAGGGTCACCGGGTGGTTGTGGCGTCGTGAGCGCGTTCCGTCAGTCGGTCCTCGGATGCATCGCGTGGTACTGCGCGAGCTTCGGCAGGTGGACGGACGCCGGGGTGAAGGAGGTGGAGATCGTTGACCGCTGCTGAAGGTCGTGCCGATCCGCCTCGGTGAGGTTCTCGTGGAGAGCCCGAAGGTCAGGTGCCGGAACGAACCCTCGACCCCAGGAAATCTGCCCCCTCCTCCTGATCCGTTGGCATGCAGGCCTGCCGTTCCCGTACGCCTTCACGCCGGCAGGGGCCCTCCGCTGGTGTCTCCCCGGGGGCCCTCCCCGCCGGCAGCGGAGCCGACGGTGAACCGGAACGGCAACCGGGTCTGCCGCTCAACGAGGTCGAAGGCCAGCCGCAGGAGGTGGACCGTGTCGGGGGCTCCCTCGTGGTCGGTGGTGTGCACCGTTTCGACGTGCGGGACACAGCCTTCCGGCAGGCCGAGGTGGGCCCGTGCCGCGGTTCCGGTCCACACCGCCCCGTCCGCGCGGAGTTCGGGGCGCAGTCGGCTGACGAACACCTCCTCCAGCGGGACCGGGCGTTCTGCCACCACCTCGTCGACGAGCAGCAGTTCCCCGGTGTCGCGGTGCCAGGAGAAGGCGCGGCGCAGTGCTGTCAAGCCGTTCACCTCGTAAGCGCCGGCGAGGTCGAGAGTCAGGTCCGCGCCGTGCGCGTGGACGTGGAGCTTCAGGACCTTGGCCGCGCGGGCGCCGCCCGCGGACTGCTCGCGCGTGTGGACGCGGGGAACGGAGTGCGCGCGCGAGGAGGCGTGCAGGAATGCGTAGCGGGTGGCCTCGTCGAAGTACCCCTTGCGGTACTCGCCGGCGCCCAGGTCGGCGAGCAGCACCTCACCCCGGGCCGCCAGTACGAACTGGCCGAGGTCGTTGTGGTTGTGAGGCTCGGCGTTGTGGCCGCCCTTGGCCGCGAAGGCCACGCCCTGTCCCCGGTCGACCAGCCATGCGAGGTCGGGGAGGTACGCCGTGGGCGGCTCGGGTTCCGGCACGGGGGTGGGGCCCGGGGCGCCCCACCGCAGGGTTCGGGAGAGGTCGGCCCAGTCCCGTGGGAGGTCCGCCCCGCTGTCCGTGGCCTCCACGGCCTCGGCGGGGACCCGGACCCCGAGCCTCCGCGAGAGCTGCCGGGCGAGACCGGCGGGCACGCGAGGCCTTTCCTCCCCGTCCGAGAAGGCGGGGAACAGCCCGCCGCCCAGATGCACCGCCCCCGGAAAGCGGGCGATGGCCGACACCTTGGGGTGCGTGAGCAGATCTTCCCCGGTGAACTCCCGCAGTCCCTCGGCGAAGTAGACGAAGTGCGCGAACCCGAACACCCAGTAGCCCACCCCTTCCGCACAGCCCCCGTCGTCGCCGAAGCCACTGAGGTAGGTGAGTTGGGCGCGTCTGCACCGGTCGAGGACTCGGGTCAGGCGCGGCCCAGGATCCCACAGGGCCAGTGCCGCGAGGCCCACGCAACCGCCGCAGACTGCGGCCCAGTTGTGCGCCCAGCCCTCCCACGGAAGCGGGCGTTCGTCGTCGGCGAGCAGGGACAGCACCCGGCGGTCCACCTGGTCGCGCACGCGGGCGGCGACCCGGGGATCGAGCCGGTCGCCGCAGACCTGGACCGTTTCGGCGAGCAACTGCGCGGTGAGCGCGGCGAACAGGTCGAGGCACTGGTCCATGCCCCGGCCCAAGCGGGTCGCATGCATCTCGTGGGCGGGCAGCGCCCAGGTGTACTCGTCGCAGACGGACCACAACGCGTCGGCCAGTGGGGCGAGTTCGGCTTCCGGGTCGACCAGGGCCTCGGCGGCGAGGGCCGTCACCAGCGCTCGGCGCCGGAAGTACAGCTCCTCGTACGCCAGGCGGTCGCCGTCGTCGTCGAAGCGGCGGTACAAGGAGAACGGCAGGTCCGGCATGCACGTGCTCCGCGCGGAGTCCGCCGCCGACCGGATGCGGGCGTGCAGCCCGCCCTGCCAGTCAGCTTCCAGCTCATGTTGCCGGTTCCACGCCCGACCGGAAGCCGTCGGTGACATCACGCCTCCCTTCTCGTACGACAGGATCGCTCGCCGCGCCCCGATCGCTGAGGACCACCATGACCCGGCAGTTGCGCCACACCACGAACAGCACGCACCCGGGCAACACCGCGAGCCCCAACAGCGGCGCCTGGTTGACGAGCAACAGGACCACGATCCCCAGTACGAGGTTCATCAGGGCCGGCAGCCCGTGACGGAGCACTGCGTACGGCGCCAGCAGGAAGAGCCGCCGCCCGATGTCCCCTCCCCCGGCCACGTGCGTGAGCGCGACCGGCCAGGCCGCGGCAGCCACCAGCGCGACCACCACCGCCATCGGTACGACCGCCGTACCCAGCGCGGATGCTCGCAGGGTCACGACATCCACGACGGCCGCGATCACGAGCAGCACGAAGGGTGCCGAGACCAGCACCGCTCGCCGGAACAGCTGTCGGTATGCCCGGGCGAACAGCCTTACCGGCGCCTGCTCCTCCCCGGTTGTCGCGCCGAGATACGCGAACGCGGCGGCGAGGGACGGCCCCGGCAGCATCAGCAGCAACAGCCCGAAGAACACAGGGTGCCGCCAGGGCTGATGGGTCACCTGCAGCGCGGCCAGCAGGGGCAGATTCGTCACGGCGACCCCGAGGTTGACGACCAGGACACGGTGGACGTGCGCCCAGATCAATTCCCAGGAACCGTAAGCGACATTGAGTCGCGGTCGCCGGCTCCCCTCCGTCCTCTCCACCCCTCAGCCCTTCACACCGGTCGTCGCGATGCCTCGCACGAAGTAGCGCTGGCCGAGCAGGAACACCGCCAGGACCGGCGCCAGGGAGAGCACCGAACCCGTCATGATCATCGCCGATTCCGCGTCGTACTGCCCGATGAAGGCGCGCAGCCCCAGCTGCACGGTCCACAGGCGGTTGTCGGTGAGGTAGATGAACGGGCCCATGTAGTCGTTCCAGGTGTTCACGAACGTCAGCAGCGCGAGGCTCGCGAGCGCCGGCTTGGACAGCGGAAGCACGATCCGCGCCCAGATTCCGTACTCGGTCAGGCCGTCGAGGCGGGCCGCCTCGCTGATCTCGTCCGGGATCGTCAGATAGAACTGCCGCATCAGGAAGACTCCGAACGCGCCGAACGCCTGCAGAAGGATGAGCGACGTGTACGAGTTCACCAGGCCGAACTTCTGCATGATCACGTACTGCGGCACCATGTACGCCTGCCACGGCACTGCGATCGTCGCGATGTAGCCGGTGAACAGCAGATCCCGGCCCGGGAAGCGCATCTTGGCGAAGCCGTACGCCGCGAAGCTGCCGGTGAGCACCTGCAGAAACGTGATCACGATACTCAGGAAGAACGAATTGCCGAGGTAGGCGGCGAACGGCACTCGCGTCCAGATGGTAGTGAAATTCTCCCATTTGAACTCTTCGGGGATCCACTGGATCGGCACCGTGAAGACATCGCGGTCATCCTTGACCGACGAGATCAGCATCCAGAAGAACGGCAGGAGAACCGCCAGGGCCACCACGGCGAGAAGCACATACAGGGCGATCTGCCCGGTGACCGCCGCCGCGCCGCCGCGGGCACGGGACTCCGCAGGCGGGCCTGCGGGAGCGGGGTCCGTGGGCGCGTTGCTGTCCTTGCGCAGCACGGTGGTACTCATCGCTCGCTCCTTCGCTGCATCAGGAACTGGATCACCGTGATCACCAGGCAGATCAGGAAGAGCACGAGGGAGACCGCCGAGGCGTAGCCGAAGCGGCCCTGCGTGATGCCCTCACGGAAGATCAGCTGGGACAGGACGAGGGTGGAGCGGCCCGGCCCGCCCTCGGTCATGACCTGCACCAGGTCGAAGACCTTGAAGCTGGAGACCGTGATCATCACGGTGACGAAGAAGGTCGTGGGCCGAAGCCCCGGCAGGGTGACGTGCCAGAACCGCTGCCAGGCGCCAGCGCCGTCCATGCGGGCCGCCTCGTACAGCTCGGCCGGGACGGTCTGCAGTCCGGCCAGGAACAGCACCATGTAGTAGCCCATGTCCCGCCACACGCTCGTGATGATCAGCGCAGGCATCGCCCAGTCCTGGGAGCTGGTCCAGCCCGGCGGGTGGTCGATGCCGAGGAACGTCAGGAACTGGTTGACCGGCCCCGACTCGGGACTCAGCAACATGTTCCACACCACGGCGACGGCGACGAGCGAGGTGATGTACGGAAAGAAGAAGGCGGTCCGCAGGACGTGTACGCCGCGCAGCTTCTGGTTGAGCAGCACGGCGAGGCCGAGCGAGACCACGAGGGTGAGCGGGATGTGTCCTGCCGCGTAGTACAGGGTGTTCTGCAGCGCGGCCCAGAAGTTGGAGTCGGTCCACAGCCGCTGGAAGTTGTCCAGGCCCGCCCACTTCGGGGTGGAGTAGGAGTCCCAGTCGGTGAAGGAGATCGCGAGCGCGCCGATCACCGGGATGAGGGTGAGGGCGGCGAACCCGAGGAAGTTCGGCAGGATGAACGACCAGCCGACCAGGAGGTTGCGGCGCCTCCGGCGCTTGGCAGCGGCCTCATGGGCCGCGGAAGCGCCGTCGGACGCGTGCCGGGGGGCGGGGGGTGCGACGACACTCACTGGACTTCGTCCTTCACACGCTTGTCCATCTCCTTGATGCCCTCGTCGACGGACTTCTCGCCGCTCATGACCATCTCGTGCTCCTCCTTGAGGATCTGGTCGATGTCGGAGGTCTTGTCACTGACCGGCATCTCCAGCTGCACCGTCGTCGGCTGCATCGTCCTGCGGGACAGGGCGTCGGCCGGCATGCCGTCGACGGAGAAGAAGGTGTCGAGGATCTTGTCGCTGGTGTACGCGGGCGTGACGCCGATCTTCGCGACTGCGGCGGCGCCCTGCGGGCCTGACGCCCAGGTGACGAACTTCTTGGCGGCGTCCGCGTTGTGGGCCTTCTTGTTGACGGCGAACGCGGTCGGCGAACCGAAGGTGACGTTCTTGCCGTCGTTCTTGACCTGCGGCATCGGCGCCATGCCCCAGTTGATGTCGTTCTTGCCCTGCGCCTTCTCGGCGAGCAGCGCGGCCGCCCACCACGAGCCCATCGGGACCATGGCGGCCTTGCCGGTGGTCAGCTGCGAGTCGTAGGTGATCTGGTTGCTGGAGGCTGTGGAGAACGGCAGGGTCGCCTTCGCCTTCTGCAGTCCGATGGCCATCTCGTACTGGTCCTTGAAGAACGCGTAGTCGCCGCCGAGCTGGTCACCGCCGGTCTGCGCTGAGGAGATCGCCTGGACGACGGAGCGCCAGGTGTGCAGGTAGGTGCCGTAGACCTTGTCGGAGCCGGAGCCCTTGGTGAACTCCTTCGCGAGCTTCGCGTAGTCGTCCCAGGTCAGCTTGGACAGGTCTTCCTTGCCGATCATGTCCTTGTTGTAGAAGAGGACCCAGAAGTCCGAGCGGTAGGGCAGCGCGTAGTACTCGTCCTTGAGGTTGTAGTCGTCGAGGCCGGAGTACGACGCCTTGTCCAGCTTCGCCGCCTCGTCGGTCAGCGACAGGAGCTGGTCGCGGGTGGCGTAGCGGGCGTAGTCGGTGACGTTCTTCATGGTCAGGACGTCGGTGGTGTCACCGCCCGCAAGCATGGTGGTGACCTTCTCCGGGTAGTTGTCGGCGAGGATGTCGACCGGCTGGACGTCGATGCCGGGGTTCTCGGCCTCGAAGCCGTCGATCAGGGCCTTGAACTCGGGCGTGGTCTTGTAGTTCCACAACGCGATCTTCACGACGGTCTTGCCCTTGGACGACGAGGTGCTGTCCGTGCCGCTGGCGTCGCAGGCGGTGGCAGTGAGGGTCGCGGCGACGACCAACGGCGCGATACGGGCGAGGTTCTTCGTCAACTTCATTGAGGCGGCTCTCCTTTGAGCGGTTGGGGACGGTGGAGCAAGTGGATCGGGGTCAGGCGCTCAGGCCCAGGGCCCAGCTCTCCGCGGTGATCTCGGCCCTCAGCGGCTTGCCGGCGACCCAGCGGGCGAGCTCGTCGAGGACGTGGTCGGTCAGCCGGCCGATCTCGGTGCCCAGGGACCCGGCGATGTGCGGCGTGATCATCACGCGGGCGAGGCGGCGCAACGGCGAGTCGGCGGGCAGCGGTTCGGGATCGGTGACGTCGAGGATCGCGAAGAGCCGGCGGGCAGCGCACTCGGCGGCCAGCGCGTCGGGGTCGACGAGCGAGCCGCGCGCGGTGTTGATGACCGTCGCGAAGTCGGGCAGCATGCGCAGCTGTTCGGCGCCGATGAGGTGGTGGGTCTCGGGCAGCTCGGGGGCGTGTACGGACAGCGCGTGGACCCGAGGCAGCATCTCCTCCAGCGGTACGAGCCTCGCACCGGCCCGCGCCACCTCCTCCGGGTCGGCGTAGGGGTCGGCCACCAGGCAGGTGGTGCCGCGCAGCACCTGCAGCAGCTCGACGACCTGACGGCCGATCCGCGAGAAGCCGACGATGCCGACGGTCCGCCGGAAGTTGGACAGGTCGCCGTAACCGGCGACCGAGCCCCAGCCCCCGTACGCGCGCTGCTCGTCGGCGGCGAGGAACGGGACCTTCTTCCCGGCGAAGATGATCGCGGCGAGGGTGTACTCCGCCACCGGTACGGCGTTGGCGCCGGCGGCGCTGGCCACCCGGATCCCGCGCCGCCACACCTCCTGCCCGACCAGGTCGCGCACGCTGCCCGCCCCGTGCAGCACTGCCCGAAGGCGGGGTGCCGCGGCGAGCCGCTGCGGCGTGAGGGCGGGCGCTCCCCACGACGTGAGCAGCACTTCGGCGCGGGCCAGGCGTTCGCGCGACCGTGCGCTGTCGAGGTCGTCCGTCCAGCAGGGCTCGTCCAGGGTCACGAGGTCGGCGAGGCGACCCAGCCGGTCCTGATCGAAGTGTGCCTCGAAGCTGGACCTGCTCATCACGACCAGAGCGCGGGCCTTGGTCTGCATGCGGTGCGGGCTCCTCTGTCTTTGGGCCCCCGCTCAAACAGCAGGTGCCATCCGTGTTTCCGGCGAGTTCCAGCCAGAAGACGCTGAGTCAGAGATAGTGGTCACCCACACAGACCCACCAGAGCTCGACCACGGACGAAACGAGCCGAACACACTCGAACATCGCCCGGGCTCAGCACCGGACGGGAGGGGATTCGCCATGACGTCGACACGGCTCACCGGGCCCGAGGGACCCGCGGGATCTTCCGCGAGGGCCGACCAGCTGTTCGCGCTGCAACGCCGCGAACGGCTGATGGACCAGCTGCGGCTGCACGGCGCTGTTCGCGTACGCGAACTCGCGCAGGACCTCTCGGTCAGCGAGCTCACGATCAGGCGCGACATCGCGGCGCTGGCCGAGCGCGGCCTGCTGACCCGGGTGCACGGCGGGGCCACGCTGCCCTCCGCCCTGGAACAGGAGCCTGTGCGCCGGAGGCGGCTCGCGATGCCCGCGTTCACGATCGGGATGGTGGTCCCCTCGCTGGACTTCTACTGGCCTCACATCGTCAGTGGCGTCCGCAACGCCGCGGCGGCGCACGGCGTAAACGTCCAGCTGCGGGGCTCCAGTTACGACCAGGCGGAGGACCGCCGACAGATCGTCCGGCTGACCGAATCCGGGCAGGTGCAGGGGTTGCTCCTCGCGCCGAACCTGGAGGGCCCCGGCATGCACGAGATGATCGACTGGATCGGGAAGCTGCCGGTCCCCGTGGTCTTCGTGGAGCGCAACACGCCCGACTGGACCCCGACGCCGCACCAGCTCGAATGGGTGCGCAGCGATCACGCGACCGGGCTGGAGATGGCGGTCCGGCATCTGCACACGCTCGGCCA
This sequence comes from Streptomyces sp. NPDC060209, assembly GCF_042728155.1. Lineage (NCBI taxonomy): Bacteria > Bacillati > Actinomycetota > Actinomycetes > Kitasatosporales > Streptomycetaceae > Streptomyces > Streptomyces sp. NPDC060209. The sequence continues at coordinate 35,565 of NZ_JBHWZS010000003.1, read as the reverse complement.
CCGCAATATCGGGCTCGTGCTGTCCAAGGGCAGCCCCACCTCGGCGCACCTCGCCGTGGGGTGGCACCGCGCCTGCGCCGAACTCGGTCTGTCCGCCGACTTGCTGATACGTGAGAGCGTTGCCCTCGACGTCCCGGGACACCGCCGGATCATCGGTGACATCCTGGAAGGCTGCCGCCGCTCCCGCATCACCGCGCTCATCGTGCACAGCGACCCCGACGCACTCTCGGTGGTCCAGTACCTGACCGAGCAGGGCATCCGTGTCCCCGACGACCTGGCGATCGTCAGCTACGACGACGAGGTCGCCCATCTCGCCGACCCGGCAATCACAGCAGTACGGCCGCCCAAGGCGCTCGTGGGCCGCACGGCCGTCGAGATGATGCTGGCGCGCCTGCTCGAAGGCAGCCGCCGCCCGGCCCAACGGGTGCTCATCCTGCCGGAGTTGATGATTCGCGCCTCGTCGCTACCGGCCGCACCGCACTCCGCGCACCCGCCCATGACGCGGCGCCGCGAACCGGCCTGAGCGGCCCCGGTGAGGCCTCCGCCGGGACCGCTCGCCCTTGTACGAGAGCTGTCTACTGCGCGGCGTCCTCCTTGCGCTCCAACTGGTCGTACGCCGATCGCAGCCTGCTCGCGAGCTGCTCGACGCCGAGGGTGTCGAGGCCGTCCTGTCCGGCCGCGGCGGACTTCGCGGCGGCGACGGCATGCGTGAACACGTGCCACGACGCGGCCGTGTACGTCCCCTGCTCCGGCGTCGCGACGTCCGCGAGGGCACGGCGGATCGGTGCCGTGTCGACCTCGCCGTCCTCCTCGTGAGAGGCGGAGATGGTGTTGAGGGCGTCGAGGACGAGCGTCCCCGACTTCAGGACGAACCTCACCCGGTGCTTGCCGTCCGGCAGGCCGCGCAGCGCGTACGCCGCGAGGCGCTTGTCGGTGGCGGCGGTCCTCGCGTCCCTGGCGACGAGCTCGCCGTCGACGTAGACGTCGAGGACGGCGCTGCCGTCGTTGCCGCCGATGACGTCGACCCCCGTACCGCGGAACGGGACGGTGAAGGATGCGCCGGCCGTCGTGCTGGTCGACGTCGAGCGGTACCAGTCCATCGCGTCGCCGAGCGAGGCCTTCCGGCTCCACGTGCCCTCGTACGTGACGGCACTGTCCATGTTGTCCAACTGCGCGCTGGCGTACGGCGTGTAGCCGTCGACCCTCTCGACCTTCAGATTGTCGAAGCCCGTCCTCTGGTAGCCGCTCCCGAGCTTGACGCGGCCCTCGGTCTCCGGCGTCGGGTCGTCGTAGGCCGCCACCGCCTTGCCGTCGACGAAGGCGGTGACCTTCGCCCCCTTCGCCTCGACAGCGAGGCGGTACCCCTCGGCCGCCGCGACCTTGCCCTGCGCGCGGACCGTGCCGTACTCGTGGAACGTCCAGGCGCCGTCGGAACCGATGCGCAGGTTGTAGGCCGCGTCGCTGATCGCCATGCCCTTCTGCTGGCGCACGCCCAGGGCCGCGAGACCGCCGTCCGGGTCGGGGAAGGAGACGTCGACGGACGCCTTGTAGTTCTCCCAGCGGAAGTCGCCGACCGTGGTGTTGGGGGTGTTCTTGTTCCAGGCGGCGGTGTCCTTCATGGACTGGTCCATGTACTGGTACAGCACTCCGTCGCCGCCCACCTCCCATGCGCCGGTCTGGTCGACCATGTAGCGGGGCTGGTTCCCGCGCGAGGCGAGGTACGGCTGGAGCGTTCTGCCGACCTTGACCTTCCCCTCTTCGTCGTACGCGAAGTCGTCCGCGTACAGGTACGTGTCATGGGTGTCGCCGCGCTTACCGCTCTCGTCGCTGTCGAGGACGGCGCGCTCCCCGGACTCGGGCAGGCGCTCCTTCGTGGACGGGTCGGCGCTCTTGTCGAGCGTGGTCAGGGTGGTGATGGACCTCGGCTTCACGGTGTACGTGTACGCACCGTCGGCATCCGGCCGGATCTCGTCGACCAGCCGCTTGAAGTTGGCGTCGTAGCGCTGCCCGGCGTCGGCCGCTCGGGTCTCCCACACCTCCATCGTGCGGTCCTTGCCGAGCCGCAGGTTCTCAGCCTTGATCCGGTAGGTCTTCGGCTGATCGCTGTCGTTGACGACGACGGTCGAGAAGTCCTTCTTCTCGGGATCGGCGAGCGTCATGTAGCTGGGGGCGCCGTTGGAGCCGTCGAGATTCTCGGTGCCGCTCACCCCGCTGTAGCTGGCTTCGGGAACCGTGCGCCAGATTCCCGCCGTGTTCGTGTCGTTCTCCCAGCCCGTCCTCGCGAACCCGGTGAACTGCTGCATCACGTACAGCGCCGCGTCGTAGTGGAGATATCCCGACCACGGGTCGCGTGCGCTGACCAGTTCCTTGTGGCTGTACTGGGCGCCCTCGTAGAAGGAACCGATCGCCGGCTGGAAGATGTAGTGGGTGCGCTTGGAATTCGCGTAACTCTTGACGAGGCGGTTGGCGACGTCGAGAGCGCTCTGCACGCCGCCGATTCCGGTGCTGGCACCGGTGGGGCCTTCGGTGTTGTTGACGCGGTAGTCGGTGTAGCCGAACGAGGCGGTCCCCTCGCTGTACCAGACCTCCTTGTCCTGGCCGTACGTGTTGTCGCCGGTCGCCAGCTTCGTGTACGGCAGATATGTGGAGCTGTCTGCGGCGCCCTCGCGCCGGTCCTCCGTTGTGTAGTGGTAGCCCGCCGCGTCGACGATCCCGAAGAGATCGGCGTCGCTGAGCATCGTCGGGCCCATGTTGAGGGTGTTGTTCTCGTCGGAGGCCACGATTTTGATGCGCTGGTAGGCCTTGGCGACGGCTTCCCGCTCGCCGGCCGGAATTCCGTAGCGCTCGCTCGCGAAGTCCGTGTCGTTCACGACCGCGTTCTTGTACCACTTGACGAACGAGATGTCCGGCGAGCGGGTCTCGTTCTTGTCCGGGTTGACATAATCGATCATGTACCCGTACTTCTCGTAGACGTCGAGGACGGTCTCCTTGTACCAGCGATACATCTCGTCGGTGCCGGTGCCCTTGTTCCATTCCAGCTGGACCCATTGGGGCATTTCCCAGCGCAGAATTGAGACCTTGAGCTTCCGGTTGACCGTCTTGGCGTCGGCGGCCAGCTGGAAGCCCGGTGAGCGGGAGGCGTCGGCGAGCTCGTCCCGTGTGCGCATGGTCGCCGGGTCGGCGCCGGTCGAGGTGTTCGTGTCCGACCCCATCTCGACCTTGACGTGATTGATGAGGGGATTCCCACCGCCGAACAGGACTCGGATGAGCTGCCAGTACCGCTCGGGGTGCTCGGCCTTGTAGTCCATCAGCAAATTGCTCGTGCTGTTGCAGCTGAGCACGCCGAGACCTTTGTACGTCAGGCCGTTCACGTTGTCGGCACGCACGTCGTCACCGTCGACCACGACCTCGACCGGGTCGTCCGCCGCATGCGTGGGAGGCGCCGCGACCAGTCCCGTCCCCAGCGTCACGACTGCGGCCGCGGCGAGCGACACCCATCTCAGCCTTCTCTGCGCACGCGTCTTCATCTGCGTGCGCGTCATCTGTATACGCATCCAGCTTCGTTTCCTTTGCCTCGTCTGCCTCGTCCTGGCTCGGGCGCGGGAACATGACACAACGACGCCGTTCAAGCCCTCTACGGTTCGCCCGCACACGACCACACTCATTCGCACTCGAACATCCGGGTCGGGCGCCGCGCTACTCGTCGTCGAACGGCCGATTCACCTCCACCGCCTGCCGGTTGAAGGCAGCGCGACACTCTCCGGCGGATCGAGATGGCTCGCCTGAAGACCACCTGGGCCGGCGACGGTCCGGCCCGACGGCGATGGCCGGCCCGTCGTGGTGGTCGTGCGTCCAGGGCTACCGCTGCGCTTCGGGATGGACCGGGAGGATGCCGTCACCGTCACGGCGGCGTACGGCTTCGCCGCGGAGGAGGCCGACATGGGGAGCTGGCACTCCAAGCCGTACTCGGTGGCGAGTCGAGCTCCTCAAGCCCAGGCGGGTGGCCTGGAGCCGACCGGGGGAAAGTGCTACTTCGTCGAAGGCGCGGGCCTGACGTTTGTGCTGGTCGATGGCGTACTCGGCCCGCAGGTAACCCATGAGGGCATCCGTCTGATCGGTCGCGTACCGTCGGAGCTTTTCCAAGACATGGAACTTACGCGACCGAGCACGACGACGGCCTCCGATCCTGCCCAGGCGGATGCACGTGGAAGGTCTGTCGATGAGTGCATCTGTCCTTCACGTGGAAGCGACAGGGCCCCCAGCCCCTCAGGAGCGCCAGGTTCAGGCCGAGCCGGGCCTCGCTCCGGCGGGCCCGCCCACCACCGTGAGCAGGTCCACGACGAAGATCAGCGTCGAGCCCGCCGGGATCAACGGAGAGGGTGACTGCCTGCCGTAACCGAGACGCGGGGGAATGATGATCTCGCGCCGGCCGCCGACCTTCATTCCCCTTACCCCCCGGTCCCAGCCCTTGATGACCTTGCCACCGCCCACGGCGAACTTGAACGGCCGGTCCCGCTCCCAGGAGGAGTCGAACTCCTTTCCGGACGCGAACGTGACCCCTACATAGTGAACCTGGACCACCCTGCCCGGCTGCGCCTCGGGTCCATCGCCGACCACGAGGTCCCGGATCGTCAACTCGGTGGTCGCGACACCCTCCGGAACCTCGACACTGGGCTTCGTCAGTTCGCTCATCACGGTCCCATCGCTCGCCACCGGAATCCCTCGCACGGGCCGACCGGACACATGGACATTCCATGCGGCAGGCGATCACGCTACGGCAATGGCCGTGCTCCAAGGTGCACCCGGGCTCCGGAGGCGGGTCAAGGACCGATCGATGCGCGGGAGGCAGCCGTCCAACGGCTGCGCCCCACTGCGATGCGCTGCAGGGCGACTTCTTCGTCCACGAGGAGGCGGACCGCCGCATCGCCTCGGGCGGCGTGAACGGGCTGGACACACTGCTGGTCGCCGCCTGCCCGGTACTGCCACTGCGTGGACCGGCCTGCCCACGTCACTACGCCGGCCGACGGGATTCCCACGGCGAACAGGGAGACCATGACATACGCAATCGACCGCATTGAGCGGCTGCTTCGTGAAAGCGTCCGGGACTGGGTCTATCCAGGCGCCGCGTGGGACGTCGGTGACGCCACCGGCATCCGCACGTCTGACACCGCCGGCATCCTCGACCGACGAGCCGAGTGCTGTTCTGGCCGGAGGTAGCAGCAGGCCGCATGCTCGGAGCGGTGGCCGCCCGCCAGCTGCTGACCCAAACGACCGGTGTCCCACTGCCGGCTCAGCTGAAGAACCTCGACCAGGACCTTGGCGTGGGTACTCTTCAGGCGCGTGAAGCTGAGCCTGTCACGGGCGCCTGCCGCCATCATGCCAATGTGGCGCGAAGTTCCTGCATAGCTGAGTGATAGTCACTTCTTACGGGATCCTCCACCGTAAGTCGCGAAAGGTCTCGCTCGGCGAGCTCTTGAGCCAGACCGAGGACTGCATATGCAAGATCCTCGAGCCTGGACTTTCCCAGCAGCTCACCCCTGGCCGATACCGATACGAGTCCCTTGTTGCCCCGCTTGAAGTCGAGCCGAAGCGATGTGTCGGAACCCGCGAACGAAACCGTTCTCCTCTCACCGGCGAGGAGTTCCCTGAGAGAGTCAAGCAAGAGAGTCACGGACAGATAGATCATCATCCCCTGGTCGGGAGTATGACCAGCCGACCCCACCGTTCCGCTTTCCCCCTCACAGACGATATCCCCTAGATCGAACCCACTCGGCTCCCCCTGCCCCGAGCGTACAGAGAACATCATTTTGATCACGGGCTATAACTCTTTCCTACCGGTAAAGGGTGATGACACGATTTCCGTCCATAGAACCCACGACGTCCCGTCCGGGCGAGAGCCGACGAGTCAGTCACCTACTTCCATCCCGGTAGCGCGTTTTCCTTGGTAGGGGTGCCGTTCAGAGAGTGCGGCTGGTCTTCGGTGCCACGGGTGCGTGGTGCCGGGACGGACGGTCCTGAAGGGCGGCGAGTACAGCTCCTGCCGACAGGATCAAGGCGCCCACCGCCTGGAGCGCGGCGAAGGACTCTCCGAGGAACACGGTGCCACACACCGTGTTGACCACTGGGACCGTGAACATCATCATCGACGCCGAGGCCGGTCCGACGGCCCCCACTCCCCGGTAATACAGCAGGTTCGCGACGGCGGCTGCCCCCAGGGCCAGGTAGACGACGTTCAGCCAGACACCCGTCGGCAGGCCGGACCAGTCGACGTCCGGCAGGTCCGGCGCGGCGAGCACCCCCAAAAGTACAGCCCCCGTACATGTGGCGTACGCGGTGGCGCTCAGCGGGTCGATGCCGGACAGCACGCGGGGGCCGGCGAGCGTGAACGCGGCCCAGCAGACCGCGCTCAGGAGGAACAGTGCGTCTCCAGCAAGTCTCGACGGGTACTGCTGCGCGCTGCCCCCTGCGCCGAGGAAGAAAATGGCCGCCCCTGCCAACCCCAGCGCCAGACCCGCCAATCGCCCCGCTGACACCCGGCCCCGTCCGGTCAACAGCAGAAACAAGCTGGTCAATACGGGGCTCATGACGGGAATCAAGATGCCTGCGTCCAGAGACGGTGCGAGCGAGAGCCCCCAGAAGAAGCAGCCGTTGTAGGCGAAGACCCCGAGAACACCCGCCGAAGCGGCACGCCGACGGGCGCGCGGCGCCGGCTTTCCGCCGCCGAAGACCTTTACCGCAACCAGGAGAACCAGTGCGGCTCCACCGAAACGCAACAGGGCGGCCACCGAGTGCGGCACGTGCTCCACGACGGACTTGGAGCTGGAAAATGCACTACCCCACAGCACCATGGTGATCGACAGCATCAGATACGGGCTGGCGCCCTTTTCCCTCGACATGGTCCGACCCTCGCGGACCGGGACCAGTCTGTCTTGAACGCTGGTGCGCTCCGCATAATGCCTTCATGACCGAAGGCGATCACTGGGCGCGGTACTGGCGCGACGACGACCATCAAGTGGAAGCAATGCAGGCGCACTTCCTCGACCATGTCTATCCGCCGCACAGTCACGACACCTACTCCTTCGGCATCACTGACGCCGGTGCCCAGCGCTTCCGCTGCCGGGGAGCCGTACACACCAGCGGTGCCGGCATGGTGATGGCCTTCAACCCGGATGAGGTCCACGACGGCCGGGCAGCCGCGGAACTGGGGTACCACTACCGGATCGTGCACATCGGGCCATCCGTTGTAAGTGACGTGCTCGTCGACGCCACCGAAGGGCGCTTCCGTGCGCTGCCCCTGTTCCCGAATCCAGTGCTGACCGACCAAGCGCTGGCCGACTCCCTCGCCCGGCTGCACGCCGTGCTCATCAGCGACGCGGACCCACTGGTGCGCGATGAGCGACTGACCGCAGCAGTCATCGCCATGGCGCGCCGGGGCGCGTCCCACGCGCGCCCGCAGATGCTGCCTCGCGTGCCCACCGACCGCGCGCGTCGCGAAGCTGCCCGTCGGGCCCGGGCGATGCTGGACGACACCTACCTGCAGCCGTTGTCCGCCGAACAACTGGCGCAGGCCTCCGGCTGCAGCCGGTACGCCCTCTACCGTGCGTTCCGGACGGAGTTCGGCCTCGCACCGAGCGACTACCGCAGACAGGTGCGCCTGCGTCACGGGCGTGCACTGCTCAGGAACGGGCTCACACCTGCCGAGGCTGCCTCGGCCACCGGCTTCGCCGACCAAGCGCACTTCAGCCGCTGGTTCCACCGGGTGTACGGCATCACACCCGGTGTCTTCCGACGCGCCTGAGCGATGGCCCACGGCGGTCCGCAAGGTCTTTAAAGCCTGAACCAGCGCGGGAAGCGGGGGCAGCGACGCCTCGGCCGCACGGTTGAGGCGGTGGGCTTCACTGCTGGTGGAGGCGTTCTCGGGGTCGCCAGGATGCGACGGGCTACATCTCGTACCACCTCGGAGGCGTGCGGGTTCAGTTCGACGTGGTCGACCTGGCCTGCCATGACCTTTCGCACGTACTGGTGCCGGGCCGTCCAGTTCCCATCTCTCTCACCGACTGCGTACGGTCCGAGGTCGGCGACCGCCGCTAGGCACTGTCCGGCGGTTCATGGCCGGAGCAATAGACGGATCGCTGCTGCGGTACCTGTGCCGTGGAAGGCGTAGGCCCGCATCCGCAGCGGGTGGCGACCGTGCGGGAGTCTTCAGATCGGTTGATGGTCGGCTCGACTTCGTTGCTGCGCCGGACAGTGGTGGGACGTCGTCCATTTCCGGGACCCGCGGGCCTTGCGGGCGCCGGCCGCATGCTGATGAGCCCGACCGGGCAGGCCTCATGTGGCGCATTCCTGGTCACATGGGAGCCTCAGGCGGCATGTAGTGATTCAAGTAATCCTGCAGCCACGGCTCGATCGGTGGCGGTTCACGGTCGTTGACCGCATGCCAGAGGCGGTTCTCGATCCAGAACCGATGGGCAAACTCCTCGAACGACGGCGCACACCACAGAATCGCGGCCCTCTGCTCCTCCGCATCCTCGAGATCGGTCTGTGCCTCTTCCCCGTCGCGCCGCGCTTCGTACTCGGCCTCGTAGTCGAGGTCGGAGTACACCACGAACGCCTCGCTTCGCGGACGGAGGTAGAGGTACCAGATGACGCAGTCCTGCTGATCCCGGAAGAACCGCACCAGGAAGGCACCGGGCTCGACCGGACTGGGCAGCGGGTCCGAAAGATTCGTCCAGCACCCAGTTACCGAAACTTCGTCCAGCGAGCCGTACAGATTCTCGGTGGTCTGGAAGGTGACGAAATCCCGCGGCAAGGCGAGGCCTTTGGCGGCCAGGCGAACGGTGCCTGATACGGCACTAGCTCACCAACTTGCTTCCCAGCAGTCCGGACGAAGGGCTCAGGCCCCACGATGCCCGCCGCCACGCGTGGACAAGACCTTGCCGGGGCCCTGGTGGGCGGAGTGGCGGCGCGGCAGGCTAGTTTGCTCGGATGAGTCTCCTTGATGATGTGGCCGAGCGCGACGGCTGGCGATGCTGGGTGTGTGACGAAGCGGTCGATCCCGGCGAGTCGGTGAACGACCCGCGGGGGCCCAGCGTCGACAGCCGGACTGCCGACCGGAAGGCCAAGGTCGCCGAGCGGCTCGCGCACCGCGGATGCAACACCCGCAAGGGCGCGGTCAAGGTGGTCATCGCCTGGCCGGACCGCCTTTACGTGGTCGATCCCGCGCCGCTGATCACCGTTGCCGGAAGGCTGGAGCGCAAGGGGGGCCGCGAGATGGTGGGCCGTTGCCCGACTAAGCGGGACGCCCAAGAGGCGGCGGATTGGCTGGTGGACCGGTTCTCCCGACTGGTACCGGGGCTGCCGGTGACCGCCGACATCGAGCCGGGCGGCGGTCAGTTCCTCGTCATCCTGGCCACCGGCCGCCGCTGACCATCACCAGCGCACACTCGCGTCGAGCTGAACCGTCGTCCGCCGCAGCCATGGCTGAGGCCGAACCGGGGACACTGTGCGTGCTCCCCAAGGCCCGCGCCCCGTACGACACGGCGTCGGCATCGCCGTATCGCCAGCCGACACTTCCCGTCGGGGCGTTCGTGCAGCCGGCCGCAGTCAGCTACTTCCCCAGCTTCCCGCGCAACGGCTGATCCAGCCCTCACCGCGGTGCCTCAACCTGACAAGGTTCTGTCCGGCCGATCTTGGCTGTGGGAGGATGCCGTCCATGATTGATATTCGAAGGGCCCGTGCCGCGTAGAACGCCAGTTTCACTTCGGCCGCGGGAACGTGGCTGGAGGAGACCCTGGGTGCATTATCGCGATGTCCCTGGCCTCTCGGGGGCGGCGAATGCAGCTGTCCGCGTGCTCGAGCGGGGTCGACTGGCGCCGGGCATTGTGTCTGTCGCGCTGAGCGTGTGGTCGGTCCGCGTCCACGGCACCGAACGCCGGTGGAGGCGGTGGGAGGCGGAGTTCACCTGCCCGTGCTGCGGCGAGGGTTGGGCCCGGGACAAGCTGCAAGAGACTCTGGCCATGCTGCCGCCAAGGGCCGCCGCCGAACTGCGTTTGCAGGTGGAGCGCCTGGACGAGGTGCTACTTCGACGAACGCACCACGAGCCCATGGTAGATCCGGAGTTGGCATGGTGGCATCGCAGGTGCTGACCGTGCCCATGCCGTTCGCTGACTCGCTGGCCCTTGTATGACTGGTCGGGGGATCCGACGGAGGCGGATTGGCTATTCGAGGGCTGCTTGATCTGGGTGGAACTTGGCGACTTTGTCCGGCCGTTGTCCGGCTGCCCGGGGTACGGCCGTCGACGATCCCTGGGCGTTGTAGAAGCCCTGTTCACCACTTTCCCGGGCCCAGGTCTCGGCGTCGGCGGGGTCGACCATGCCGTGCTCTTCCGCTGCCCGCCGAGCTGCGCCGAGCTGCCTGGCCAGTCTGGACAACACGAGCGTCGGCAAGGCGGCGAGCGACCTGGCCTCACAGGGATTCGCGGCCTTCTCACGCTACCGGCAAGCCTTCTCGTCCGACTGCCCTGGCCGACTGCCGTTGCGCGGCCCTGACGGTTCGTTCACTTCGGGATGGCTGACGCAGCAGAGCGCGGGAGAGATTCCGTGGGCGGTCAGCGCGCTGGTGCCCGTCCGTGGCGACAGGCAGAGCCCTACCCGAGGAACGACAACCGCACCTGACGGTGCAATTCGAGATGTTGGTATCCACCACAGACCGTCAAGACAACCCGCTGGATAGCCGCCGAACACCCCGCAGGTTGACCCGGTCTTCGATCGAGTCGAAGAGGTCGTGGGTGCAAATACGGGTAGGTCAGCGATCCGTGGTGTACCAGGGTGCTGAGTCCTGCGGACCTGGCGTATGAGCGTCGAGTGCCCCGTAGACCGCGGACACGGTGTCCGCGGTGAGATGAGGAGTCTCCGGGAGACTCGTGTCCTGGAACCCCTCCTGCGTGTCTCCGATGAGCTCCTTCACCACCTCCGGCTGCCGGCCGTCCCAGCCGGACAGGGTCCTGGCGAGGAAAGCCGAACGCCCTGACGCTCCGAGGACGGCAACCAGCAGATGCTCCACGTTCACGACTGCGTGCCCTGCTGCGCGCGCGATGGCGGCGGCGCTCCGCAGGAGTTCGTACACGCTCTCATCCGGCGTTGCCCGCACCGCAGGCACAGGGTTTTTGGAGGCCCGTCTGGACACAGCGAACTCGTAGGGACGAAGAAGGAACAGTGCGATGAGGCGGCGGGCCGTGGGCAGCTCCTCCGCAAAGCCGTAGACGGCGAGCTCGACCACGAGATCGCTCCCTGTGAGGAGGTGGCGCCCAGCAGTTGCCGAGTCCTTGGCGGCGCTGTCCAGGAGCTCCAGCACACCGGCGTGGACATAACACCGTCGGCTCGGCGGTAGCCAGGTGCGCGCGCTCACGTTTCCGTAGGCTCCCATGGCCAGGTGTCCGCCCCAGTGCACCGGCGCCCCCTCCCGGCCGGTGGAGCGCCATCGTCCCAGCTGCTCGATCTGTACTTCTCGCAGTGCTTCACCGAGCTCGCGGCGTTCCAGCAGGGCAGTCACCAGGTAGCGGTCGATCACCTCGCCCCCGTCCTGCTCGCCGTCGGCCTCCTCGTCATCAGCCGCGTCGATGACGGGATAGCTGGTGACGACGAGGCGATCGGACCCGGCCCAAAGCATGGCCGGCGCCAGGACCAGCCACTCACCGGCCGACACGTTCCGGAGATCGGAGCTGTCGCAGGCGAGCAGGAGGACCTGGCGCGGCATGGAGTAGCGCTCCGGGTTCTCGATCAGCATGCGGGAAGTGAGGACTTGCGACGGGTTGCGCGGCGACGCGTCGTCGTTGCCGGGCCTGAGCCGGATCCCGCAGCTCAGTGCGTCACCGCTCTGTTCCGTGTGACAGGCGAAGACGGCGCTGGTCTCGGGGTCCAACGTCCGGAGCATCGCAGCGAACTCCTCCACGGAGAGATCGGAGCCCGGGGTGACGGTCTCCACTCCCGCAGGGACGAGGCTGAGCATGCGTCGGGCACCAAGTAGCTGCTCGTACTCCTCCACCCAGGGAAGGTCTCCTCCGGGATCGATCACCGCGAGCGCGAGCGGCGGGCTGCCCTGGGGCCGATCCCGGCCGGCCAGCGCGGCAAGGAGCCCGGCCGGGGGTACGAGGACGGCGGTGCACCGCTCGACGAGCCGGAGGTCTCCCCCCTCTCCGTCCGGTATGCCGATCGCCGGCCAGGGGATGTGGGCCAGCTCCCCCGCAGGCGCGATGGCGAGCCGGAGCGGCCCGTCCCCGGCGGCCAACTCGTGTGCCAGTTGCCGCGGGAGCAACCCGCCCAGCCGCCGCGCCAGAGAGGCCTCTGCCGCTGGCGGGCCGATCAGAAGAGGGCTGTCCAGGACTCGCTCCTCCCAGTCCTCCACCGATTCTCCGGGGTAGCGAGTCGGGAGGGCGTCCCTCAGATCGGAGAGTGCTCCCGCGAGTGGCTGCTCGTCCAGACGCAGTACGCCCCCGGACACCGGACCAGTGGGCGGGACCAACGACCAGAAGATGTTCTTCCCGCTCACCCAGGTGCTCCACCACCAGGCGCCGAAGCCGACCGCGATGCCCGCCATGTCCTCCAGAGCGTAGGCCGGGGGCCGTTGCTCCGGCCGGAACCAGTGGGCCGACTCCATCCGGGACACACCGCGCACGCGGATGAACGGTGATGTCGCACGTTCCGAATCGAAGGTGCTGCCGTTTTTCCCCGGGTCGAGCTGGAGCCGCGCCGACTCGATCAGTTCGGCCAGGGTGTCCCAGTCCTGCCCCGATGCCGCCTGCTCCATGGCCTTCTCCACCGTCAGCCCGAACACCCGCCACCACCTGTGCCGTTCTTCACTGCTGGGCAGCTCATGGCGGGTCGCGTTCAGTACAGCCAGTGTCTCGATCCGGCTGTCCAGCGCGGCCAGGCGGTGTTGAGGAGCCGTCGCGATTCGGTCGGCCACGGCGTTCAAGCAAGCCGCGGCCTCGATGGGCCGGTCCATCCGCAGCAGGTAACCGGCGGCGCCAGCAGTGCCGGCGTCCTGAACGGTGCCCGCATCGGCGCCGGACGGCTCCCGAAGATCAACCAGGCTCACCAGCGCGGCGCACCGGGCGGACTCCAGAGCGAGGGTACGGCCACTTCCCAGCAGGCCGAATTCGCGGAACAGCGAGTCCGGGGAGGCCCGTCGGACAAGGAAGACCGCCGCACCGGAGACGTACACGGCGAGTGTGAGCGCCGAGGGAAGCGCGGATTCGGCGGTCAGGCGCAGAAGGGCGGCAGTCTTCAGCAGGTTCCGGCGGGTCACCCGGCGGGGAACGGCCTGGGCTATGGACTCGGTGAGCCCGGGAAGTTGCCGAAGCAGGGAGAGACGTACGTGCGCGGTGAGTTCCTGCAGCTGCGCCCATCCTGTGGTGGGGCCGGAGGTCCGGCGGAACTCCGCCAGAGCATGCTCCGCCGCATCGGTATTCGCCAGGTCCAGTTCCGCGAGGCAGGTGATCAGGTGCGCTGTCCCTCCGAGCCCGGCTTGCGTCTCGCGCACTGCGCTCTTGGCTTCGCCCGGGTGACCGCACTCCAGCAATGCCCACCCGCGCAGCACCCGCGCGGCCGGGCCTTGCTCCGCGTCCCCGGCCGCTTCGAGTTCCCGCAGGGCCGCTGACGGACGCCCCGCCCGTAGCACCCGGCGGGCGCGGAGCAAGGCCCGGCCGCCGGAGGAGAACACCCCGCTCAGGGGCAGCCGGACGGGCGGCACAGGGGCCTGCGGAGGCCGACCGCACCAGGCGTCGGCCGCGCGCGCCACCGCACCCCCGGCAAGGGAGAGGGCGAGCAGAGGGATACTTCCCCCGGCCACGAGAACCATCACCGCGACAAGAGCGGCCGGCACGGTCAGCGACCGAGCCGTGAACGCGGCCACCAAGGCGTACAGCGGCCAGCCCGAGCCGTTCATGTAGGCGACAACAGCGGCTGGGGCGACTGCCAGCAGCAGTACCAAGCCCTCTCGCCTGAGCCGGCAGCGCACCGCGTAACCGTCGACGACCGACAGCAGTGCGGCAGTGTGCTTCCCCGTCCCCCGCAACTCTGGTCCTCGCATCCGCAGTTGACGCGCGGACTTGGCCTCACCGAGATGAGCGATCAGCGGAAGCACCATATACAGCGCGGTAATCAAGGCGCCCTGGCTCTCCAGCCCTGAGACCGTGGCGAGCGCCGCGAGGCAGCCGAGCCACGGCCAGCGCAGGGACAGTGAGCCTATGGACACGTCATCGGCCAGGTGCAACGGTTCTTTCCTGCTGTCCTGGGAAGACAGCACTGCGGCGAACGCCACCGCCCAGGCGATCCAGCCGTCGTCCCCGCGCAGAGCCAGCGACAGAAGCATGCCCACCGTGACTCCGCGCGCCATACGCTGCGCGACGGTAGCTGCCCCGTGCCACCGTTTGCCTTCGGGCGTCGTGCCCCAGATGATCCGGCCTGTCGGTCGGCCGTCGTCCGATGCCTTCAGGCCGCCCTCCAGGCGTAGGAGGTGCTGATTCGAGATTTCCTCAGCATTCTCCAGGTGGCCCAGGCCGAATGCCTCGGCCACCACGTCGACACCTGAGTCCTCGGTGTGCTGTCCAGGCCGTGTGGTGGCCACGAGGGCGACGGCGATCAGGCCCACTCCGACGTGCTCGAACTCGTAGCGACGGGCAGCGGTGCTCGCCACGTCGAGCACGTGAGCGAGGTCGTAGGGCGAGTACGTCTGGTTTGCCAGGCGCAGGGCGCCCAACTGGTTGTCGGAGAGGCCGATACGCGCCCGGGTCCATTCCGTGGTGGCGACCCTGTCGAGCGCCGCTATGACCCGTTCCCTTTCAGGAATCCGCACGGGCATGGTGTCAATCACCGCCAGCAGGCGACGGGCGTCCTCGTCCATGGGCGGTCTGACCATGTGCGCTCCTGGTGTGCGACAGCAAGCGGAAGAAGGAGAGGAGCTTCAACCGTGATCAGAGCGGAGCGACCGGATCGTGGGCGAACTCGTCCCATGACACCGGCACCAAGGTCCGCGGCTTGGACGGCTCGGCCCCGGGACCCCGGACCCGGAGCTTGCGTCGGCCGCCCGGTCGCCTGCGGTGGACGGAGAGACCGAACAGAGGAGTCAGGCCCCCTTCCGGAACGAACACTTCGGCTGCAAGGCCGGAGCTGAGCGAGGTACCGAACCCGGCAGCGACGCCCCCGAGCGGCAGAGACATCGGAACCAGCTCGGCAGATGCCTGGAACTCCACCCGTGTACCGGCTCTGCTCGACACCAGGATGACCGCAGGGCCAGACCGGACGAGCTCAGTGACGACGACGAATTCCCGTCGCCAGACCCCTGCCTCGCGCAGGTCATCGATCTTCTGCTCCAGTGACAAGACGTCGTTGATCGTGTCAGTGGCACACCGCGCAGCCCGCAAGAACGTGGCGTGCGCGCTATGAAAGGTCACGGTGACGTTGAGCAGCGGTTCGACCCCCGGCATCACCGCCGGCAGAGCAACCTCGCCGCTGACTGCCACGTCCACCTGGCCCGCAGAGGAATAGGCGTAGATGCCGTCTGTTCCGGGGCCTGCCGTTTCGAACCCGACACCCAGCTCGGCGAGCGACGTCATCCGATGGAATCGGTGCCCCCGCACGACGCCCACATCTCCCAGCGACACAGCGCTGTTGGGCATCCACACGGCGAAATAACCGAACTTCTGGTACATCTCCCGCGTATACCGCTCATGCACCGAACCAGACACTATTCCCCCGCCCGCCGAAGCTGCTGACGCGAACCGTAGCGTTGCCGGCCACCCTCCGCGCCCCTTTTGGCACAATCTCGGCCGCGCACTGCGGGAGCCGCCCCCGGGACTCGGAAGCCCCGCGCTGCACGGATCGCCTTCCGAAGCGAAGAGGTGCCACGCTCGCCCGGACCGCGGGGGCCATCCTGCCCACGGGCTGCATGAAGTCACTTGCAGCCGAAGCGGGCGACGAACCGCTCAGCGTCACTGTGGCCAGGCGAACCGACTGCCGCGCCTTCGACTTCGAGCGTGCTGATGAACGGGCGGCCATGGGGCACCTGCTGGGGCGGATCGTGGGCCGTGGTCAGGAGATCAGAATGCGGGTCTCAGCTCCTCTCGCACAGCAGTGCAGCGTGGCGGGTACTGGGCGGACGCTGTGTCGGCACGGCGAACGGCGTCCTGGTAGGGGTGGCGGGGCGTGCCGCCGGTGAAGCGCTGGTTGCGCGGAGCAGGTCAGGGGCTTCGCCCGGAATTGCGGCAGTCCGGATGTGTCCACGTGATCAAGCTGCGTGGAGAACAGTCGTGATCCCCCATGACCATGGCTTCGGTTGTTCAGGACCCGACTCACACTGCTTTCAACTGCCTAAGGACTGTCCCGTAACTGATCTTTGGTATGAGGGCGGTCGGGATGGAGTCCTGGGCCCCACCGGTGGGCTACGACGCCAGGGTCGCGTCGCTCTCGGTAGGGTGCGCCAATGGCAGCGATCAAGAAGTTCCAAGTCACCTTTGACTGCGCAGAACCTGAGCGTCTCGCTCGCTTCTGGTGCGAGGTGTTGGGGTACGTCATACCACCGCCGCCTGAAGGGTTTGCCACTTGGGACCATTACAAGCGTTCGCAGGCACCTGAGCAGCAGGATGCATGGTTCGCCTGCATAGATCCCTCAGGTGTGGGTCCGCGGCTGTTCTTCCAGCGCGTTCCTGAGGGGAAGGCCGTCAAGAACCGTGTGCATCTTGATGTGCGGGTCGGCACCGGTCTCGTGGGTAAGGAGCGTCTCGCCGCACTTGAGGCCGAATGCGCGCGGCTGGTCCCTCTCGGTGCGGTTCACGTGCAGACGCTGTATGACGGCAATGATGCGTGCATCCCGATGCTTGACATCGAGGGCAACGACTTCTGTATCGACTGAGCATTCTCCGATCCGGGAAAGCGGGGAGCCGCCTCCCTTGTGCCTCTTCGGCCTCGTACAGGGCGGGTGTCCCCCCTGATGGCGAGGTTGTGCAACCGGGCGATGCCGAGCACGGCGGTGTGAACGCCGTCGCCCTTCAGGCGGCAGTCGCGAAGGATCTTCCAGGTTCATCCGGACAAAGGTGTGCTCGACGCGGCACGGACCTGCTTGTGCGAGCGGTTGTGCTGCTGCTTCCGGTCGGGAAGTTTTTCGCCGGCTCGGCGGCGGTGCGGCATCAGGAGTCCTGTGCCCGGATAGCCGCCGTCGGCGATCGTCGTGGCCTTGCCAATTGGAAGACCGTGTATTGCTTGTCGCGGCGCCGAAGCAGGCGGGCTCAGCCCGGTGACCGGGGATATCCAGGACGGCTGCGACGCCGTGATCACCAAGCCGTTCCGCGGACTGGCCGACTGTCGCCAGACGCACCCGGCCACGCACGAGACAGCGGATCAGCGGCAAGGTGCTTCATGACGCGGCGCCCACCCCTGCGCCCTCTCGCGCGGTGGTGGGGTACCGATGCGCGACGTCACCTGCATTGCTGGACAGCGGGTCCCCACCGGCACCTGTGCGGACCTCAGGCGCCAGCGGGTCGCGGTGGCCGGAACGGGGCCGCAGGACACCGGCGTTCGGGGCAACAGCCTCGGCGGCCCCGAACAGGCCGTTGCCAGCAGATTGCACGGCCAGCAGCTCGGGCTCGGCGGCCTGCACGGAGGCACCGCCCCAGGCGGCAAACGGCGCCCCGCCGTGTGTCGGCCGGCCTTCCGGTAGCGCTCGGGGCTTACGGGAAGGCGGGAAAGTCGGCGGCTTCGCCCTGCCCGGGAGTAGTCGAAGTCGGGCGTGAGCGTGCCGAACAGGCTACCGGCGCGCGAGCCTGTGGCTCCGGTGGCCGCCCGCTCCACTGACAATGTGTCGTCGATGAACGGCAGGTCCATCTGCCTGCTCCGATGCGACTACGCTGGTGGAGCTATCACACTTGAAGGAAGGACACAAATGGCTCGCCCTTACAACCCCGGACCGAAACAGTTCGTCTTCGCTGTCGGTGATGGCAACGACCAGCAGGTCTCCGTAAGCGACCCTCAGGAAGCGTACGTAGCATTCTCCGCGTTCTTCCGGAATCGAGACTCTGATACCTACACGATCGAAGACGAACCGGCGAGCCAAAGCTTGGTGCTCATGCCTGGTCAAGGTGTGATCGCCCGGATCGAGATGACGGATCAGCCTCGGTCGGAATACCTCCAGGTCGATAGGGCCAATCGCTACCTGCCGAGCACAATGCTGTTTTTCGAGAACGGATATGCCGGCCTCGACTACTTCGGCCAGTGGTTCTCGGACCTCGCGGACCTCGACGCGTCACCGGAGACTCGCGGTGCTACCCGCGCCGCCACGATCACGACCGAAGCTGCGGCAATCGAAGAAGTCGCTCGAATCTGGGCAGCTTCGGGCACCGTAGACCCGAGCAACCAGTGCTACGTCTTCTTCGACTCGCATGATGTCGGCGATGACCGAGCCGAACGAGCCGAACTGCTCAAGTTGATCGAATTCCTCGGTATCGAACGAGTCGACGCCCCGGCCGAGGCCGCCGATGGCGAAGTCTGGGTGCGCACCGACATGCGCCTCGACGTCGAGTTCGAACGGTGGTCGTGAACTGATGGTTCGGGATAGGGCTGCAGCATCGCCGTGATGCTCGCCGTGGGACCCAGGCCAGCCGTGTCCAGCCGGTGCCGTTCCGGAGATGACTCGCCTACCTGTCGACCGGTGACTGCTGCATTCCTCCAGTGGTGCGTAGTCAGCGGTTCCCATCCGGTCGCATCCTGTCGAGATCGGTGCCGGATCGAAGTTGCCCTGTACCGGAACTCGGTGGAGTTCAGGTTCGACGTCTGGCTCGACCCTGACGGGCCTGCTCGCTCCGCGCGGCGTGGGTGTACACGAAAGCGGCCGGTCAGATCGATGCGGGCGGGACTCGCTGGTCTCTCCTGATGGGGAAGACTGAGTCCATGAGAGACATAGTTTTCACGCGCAGAAGCGGCTGGATCCCGAACGTGATCCGCGAGGCCGGTGAACTGAAGCTGATGCTCGGTGCCGGGGCCGACGCCAACCATGCGCCTCGCACATTCACGTTCTCGATCGAGGAAGCCCATCTTGCGGTGATCCGGGAGAACCTGGCCAGACACCTGCTGCTGTGGAGTGCGGTCCTTCCGCTGTGCGACGCCGCCGGAACCCGGGGCCGGATCGATGAGGACGCTGCCGTCGCGCTCCTGGACCCGATCCTCCTCTCCGCGCCCGCGGACGTCGACGCGCTCTTCCGACGCATTCCGTGGGACAGGGCTCGGCTCATCGCCCATGGCGCTGACATCGATCTGCTCGAGCGTGGCCAGGTCTGCGCGGCGATGCGCGCGGCGACGGAGACGTCCAACGGGAAACGAGCTCAGGAGTACCACGCGAACCGCCGTCGCGCCGAGCGCGGAACGGTACTCGGTCCACTCGACACCGCGATACTGATGTACACGGGCCAGTACCTGCACGGGGCGACGGTTCCGAGGCGGATGCCCGATGCCGTCGACCCCGCGGTGCTGCCGGAGGTCATGCGTGTGATCGCCACCGCGGAGCAGGCGTGCGCCGGGACGCGGATCGGCCGTGATCCGCGACGGGGAAAGCGCGGCACGAGCAAGCGCGACTGGGATCGGATGGCGACGACGGTCGACGCGGCCGTGCGCAGTGCACACCCCGAGCTCGTCGATGACGCGGTGCGTACCGTGAGCTTCCTGATGTGCTCGGAGGCCGCGGCCCGCTCCAGGAGCACGCCCATGGAGGATGACGAGGAGGCGGCCGGCCACCGCGCCGACCTCGGCGGAAGTGCGAGGAAGACGGTCCTGTCGTTCACCGACGACAAAGGCGTCGAGAAGAAGTGGATCCAGGACAGTCCCCGCACTGCCGCCGCGGAGTTCTGGGAGTTCGTCGGCGATCACTCTGCCGCGGACAACGAAGTGTTCACCATCGAGGACGAGGAGATGGGCGAAGGGATCCAGCTCCACTTCTACGCGGACTCCATCGCCCGGATCACGACGGTGCACGAGGGTGAAGGCGAGTCGGATCCGGAGTACCGGGTCGAGTACAGCCTGGTCGACGGGATCAGCGGGTACCGGAACCTGGTGAGCGCCTTCGTCCGCGGCGGCTGCGCCTCACTCGAACAGCACGGCTCTTGGATGGCGGACAACGCTGAGTTCGAGCGCGCGCGCCGGCAGCGCGACGCCAAGTAGCCCGCCGATGCCTGCCCTCACCAGCGCTACCCGCCGCTGGGAACCCAAACGGATCCGGCTCCGACTGTTCACCGCCGCCGCCCGACTCGTAAACACCGGGCGCCGCCGCTAGCGTGATGCGCAAATGAAGCTCAGCCGCACCTGCCGGTCGTGATTCGAGATGCTGGTGTCCACCAACCTCCGTTAAGACAACCAGTTGGTACCGAGCCACCCCGGGGATCGACCATCGGTTGACTGGGCCGAACAGGCCCGGAAGGCAAAGGCCAGCACTGCGGACAGTCCCCTCCTCGAAGATAGCCGCCTCTGGTTGCTGGCCATCTTGACGAGCTGGGGCCAACAGTTACGCCGTCTCAGGCAGGTGACGCCGTGCCGGGGATCGCCGCGGACGCGGGGCGACGAATCCTTGTAGCCCCCCCGCTTCTTCAAGAGCAGAGCATCCCCGCCCCTGCAGGGTCGACGTCACCCCTCTGGCGCTTCGCGCCGGGCGCTCCACGATGTGCACTCCAGTTCGGGCATGCGCGATGGTCATCTCATAACATGCTGCTTGATCTTGCTTGGGATTGGGCTAGTGCGAACGAGGAAGACCGCAAGCACAACGGCATCATCTTCGTCCGACGCGGTGACGGTGCTCCGGTCCGGGTTGTACACGACGGCGGCTACGAGGTCAGGCGCATGGAGGACGAGCGGGTGGCCGAGCTCTCGCTGCACACACGAGAGGGACCGGTCACCGTGTGCCGCTACGGATACGAACGCGAGGGGAACGTCGATGCGGTCATTGAGCATTTTCAGCGCTGCCGCTCCAGGGTGAGGACGGCGGAGGCGATTGACGTGAGGCGGTTCGGGCTGCGGCAGGGCCGGCGGAAGATCTGCAGGACTTCAGTCTCGCGACGCTTCGTTCGACGGGTGCCCGCGCTGTCGACAGGGCTCGACTGACCGTCCGCAGAGTGGGCGCGAGTTCCCCGAGGGCCGTCTGAGCAGAGTGGTCACCCAGGGGCCGACTCCGATGTAGGCGCGGTCGGCGAGGACGGGAATGCCCTGGCGTTCGCAGATCCGGATGATGCGGTGAGGTCGTGGGTGCGGCCGGGCAACGCGGGTGAAATCCAAAGCAGCTTGCCGGCGGGATCGGTCACGAGCTGCATGCTCACCCCGTGGGGGGCGATGCTTCTGGGAGAAGTCGGCCCGTCTGTCACCTACGCGGTCGCACTCGGCGAGCGTGCCGTCGAGCAAGACGTACTCGGGATCGGTCTCCCGCAGAATCCGCAGCAGTCCTGGTGCCCGACTGGACAGGTGGTCGACGACGGCGGTGGCATAGGCGTGGGCGGTGCCGACGGATATGCCGAAGTCCGCAACGACCTGTGTGAGGGTGTCGTGCCGGTGGAGGTAGACCAGGCCGACGAGGGCCCGCCGGTGAGGCTGGGGGTTTGCAGCGGCGGTCACCCTCACGGGTCACGATTAGCTTGGTTACCCACTCGACCAGGGCGTGAGGCAGGCCGAGTGCGGCAGGTGTGAAACCAACGAGGCTTCTGCACTGCTGAGTTGAGGCGTCGAACACCTCTCTCAACGGCACGGAAGCCTCGTGCGTTGCGGACCCAAGCCCGTCACCCGCCCCGAGGCCGCTCTGAAAACGTTCCGTGAAACCTCCATATGCTCCTCGCACCCACGGGGGATGGTCCCGCGGCCCAGGCTTCTGGGCGATGCGGTGCACGGCGGCAATGGCCGGGTAGGAGGCCAGGCGGGCGCGGTCCTCCTGACCTTGCGAGTGGAAGCACACGATCATGATGTGCCGCGCCCGTCCGGGCTCACCCGGCCACGCCCGCCTACTGACCAGGCGGCACGACTGTGCCGAAGGGCGTGGTGGCAGGGAGGGTCACACTGCGAGGGCCGAGCATGCAGTCCTGTCGACCCACCGGTGCGAACCTATGGAGTTGTTGACGGAGCCGAAGCCTCTTTCTTCGAGCCAGTAGTCGTCGGTGAGATTACTGGCGAATCCCTCAGCACGGGTGAGGCAGATGTGGAAATTGCTGTCGGCTCCCGACCCCGGGTAGAACTTCACCTCCGAGTAGTTCCCTTTGTTGATGACAGAGCTGGCCACGTTGGCGTCACTGCTCTGGAAGCTGCCGGAGCTGTCGCCCCAGTTCAGGTCGTTTCCTTTAGCCAGGCCGAGAAGACCGTCACAGTTGATCGCTGAGTAGGCGGACATGTAACCGCTGACCATGTTCTCGTAGTTGTCCCAGCAGGTTCCGGGGGTCGAGGCGGAGGCGCTGGGGCCGAAGCCGAGGATCGCGACCCCGGTCAGGGCCGCCACGGCGGCAGCCGAACCAAACTTGTGCATGTACATGCCAATCTCCTCTGTAGCAGGTGTCTGCTGTCCGGCAGTCGGATGCCTGCCGGAGTCATGGTCAGGACAGGACGTCCTGGGCTTGCCGCAGAGCGTGCAGGCGCATCTTCCGGTAGGCGTCCCACTGTTCGCTGTACGGCTTCAGAGTCCTGGCCCGGTACTCGCTCTCCAGGTCACGGAGCACCTTGCCCAGGGAGGACTCCACGGCACAGGTCGCCTCGGTGACGGCGAGTTTCCTGTCGAAGGCATCGGCTTCGGCATCCGGCATCTTCTCGACGGCCGCCGCCCTCTTCTGCCGGAGGTCATCGGGGCTGTCGAAGGGCCGTCCGGCTCTCGTCATGCAGTCGGCCCACTGACGGAGCGCTTTCGTGAAGCGTTCGTCCTCCTTGAGGGCCTGGGCGTAGAGGGGGAGGGCGCTCTCCACGGTCCGGCGCGCGGTGTACCAGATCTCGGCATCGCCGTAGAGTTCGGCGCGTGCTTCGTTGGTGCATCCCCCGCGCGGGGTTTCCACCGTGCCAAGTTTTCCGGGGAGTTTGACTGTCATCCTGTCCCTGTAGTTGCCGTCGAGAGCCCGGGTGTAACTGACACGCCCTTCCTTGGGAAGTTTGTTCTGGTATGTGATGACCCGGTGGGAGGTTCGGATCTTTTCGCCAAGTCTTTCGAACTCTCGACCGTATCCGTACGCCTTGGCCCACCGCACGGACTCGATGACGTAAGTGCCCGACTTTCGCTCGTCAATGCCGGGCACCGGGAATTCCCAGTAGGGGAACCCCTCATTCGTCATGCACGCCTTGATGAGCTTCTGCTCGGCCCGCTCGATCTCGACGACTTCCTCGTTGGTCAGATCCCGCGTCCTGGAGCCGGAGATGCCCTCCCATGGTCGCGGTTCATCAGCGCAACCTGCGAGCAGGAAGAGAACCGTGAGCGTGAGCGTGGCCGAATACTTCCGCCTCACCGATGTTCACCTTTCCGCGTTCTGGCCAGAGGCCCGACTCTGCCGTGAACTGATCAGAACGACATGATTAACAGACGGCAACGGCACACCGAACCTGTCGGAAGTGTCGCCTTTGACTCCGCGCTCCGTGATCACAGTGAGCCCCTTCCATCCTCGGTCTGCGCTGGGGTGACGCAGGTAAAGGATGGCCTGGACAAGGCTCGTGATGCGGGTGTGTGACTCCCCCTTCTCTGGCCTCGCCCATGGACCTTAGGCTCATCGCGGGCATCGAACCTTGTCATCCGTGCAGGGAACTTTGTCAGTAGTGCACCGCCTCAAGGTCACGCCGCATCCGGCGAGGGCGCTGCGCGGGGCCCGGCGAAGCCGTTGCACAGCGAGATCAAATCCCGTCAGACTGATATCGGGAAGCGTCCGTGTCGAGGGGGACTTGTGGGGGAACGGGCCGAGGTACTGCCAGGCCGACTCTGTGGCCGACGCAGACGAAGGTCTGCCTGATGAGCCCGGTCCTGGACACCGCGTTCATACCGCCGCGGGACCGGGAGGAGGTGGTCCGCAACGCGGTGTGGAAATCCATGGTGGCGGTCGATATCGACCACGGTCCTGCGGCTGAGGACATCTCCGAAGCCCGTGTCGAGGAGCTCAATCTGTTGGACCGAGGGAAACAGGTCGAACAAACCCCCAGGACATGAAACCGCAGGTCAGGCACCCTTCGCCACGGGCTCCAGAATCGCCACACACTTACGTGCGAGGTCATCAGGAGCAGGTGGACGACGCGGAAGGGACTCCCTTGCGCCCGAGGTGGAGCGAAGCTCAGTGACCTGCGGACCGGCGGGCAGCCGTGCGCACCACTCAGTTGGCGCGGCCGGACTTCCCCTCTACAGTCCCACCGAAGCGACTGCCTAGCCGACGAAGCTCAGCCGCACCTGACGGTCCGCATTGTCGACGTTCGTGTCGACCAGACAGACCGACTGCCACGTCCCCAGCTCCAGCCTCCCCCCGATCACGGGCAAGGTGGCATGCGGCGGTACGAGTGCCGGGAGTACGTGGTCGCGGCCGTGGCCAGGGCTCCCGTGGCGGTGGTGCCAGCGGTCGTCGGCGGGGAGCAGGGTCTGCAGGGCGTTGAGGAGGTCGTCGTCGCTGCCGGCCCCGGTCTCCAGGATCGCGATCCCGGCGGTGGCATGAGGTACGAAGACGTTGAGCAGGCCGTCCCTGCCGTGAGCGGTGCGGGCGAGGAACTGCGCACAGTCCTCGGTCAGGTCCATGACCGTTTCGGTCCGTCCCGTGGTGACGCTCAGCAGGTGTGTGGCAAAGGTGTCGGACATGGACCCATTCTCTCGTCGTCGGGGCGGGTCGCGCCCCGGGAAGATCCGGGGCAGGGCCAGGGTTGGTAGAAGCGTGAACAACTTCGGGACACGTGAGCTGGACGTGGTCGTCATCGGCGCCGGGCAGGCCGGGCTGTCCGCCGCATACCACCTGCGGCGCTCCGGCCTCGGGCCCGACCGGGAATTCGTCGTGCTGGACCATGCGCCCCGGCCCGGCGGCGCCTGGCAGTTCCGCTGGCCCTCACTGACGTACGGCAAGGTGCACGGAATGCACGCCCTGCCCGGCATGGAGCTGACGGGCGCCGATGACAGCAGCCCCTCGTCCCAGGTGATCGGCGCCTATTTCGACGCGTACGAGCGCCGCTTCGGTCTCCGTGTGCACCGTCCCGTCGAGGTGAGTGCCGTGCGCGAGGGCGAAGGTGGCCGGCTGTTCGTCGAGAGCTCCGAAGGCACGTACGCCACGCGTGCTCTGATCAACGCCACCGGCACCTGGGACCGGCCGTTCTGGCCGCGTTACCCGGGGCAGGAGACCTTCCGCGGGCGGCAGTTGCACACCGCGAACTATCCGGGGCCCGCGGAGTTCACCGGCCTGCGGGTGGTCGTGGTCGGCGGCGGAGCGTCGGGCACCCAGCATCTGATGGAGATCGCCGAGGTGGCGGCGGAGACGTACTGGGTGACGCGGCGTCCACCGGTCTTCCGGGAGGGGCCGTTCGGCGAGGAGCAGGGCCGGGCCGCGGTGGCCATGGTGGAGGAACGCGTACGCCTCGGGCTCCCTCCGCAGAGCGTGGTGAGCGTGACCGGTCTGCCGCTCAACGACGCCGTCCGGCGCGCGCGGGAGCAGGGTGTCCTCGACCGGCTCCCCATGTTCGAACGAGTCACCCCGGAGGGGGTCGCCTGGCCCGACGGCCGCACGGTCGAGGCCGATGTGATCCTCTGGGCGACCGGCTTCCGGGCCGCCGTAGATCATCTGGCACCGCTGAAACTCCGCGAGCCGGGCGGCGGAATCCGCGTCGAGGACACCAGGGCCGTGCGGGACGCGCGCGTCCACCTCGTCGGCTACGGCCCATCCGCCAGCACGATCGGCGCCAACCGGGCAGGCAGGGCGGCGGTCCGTTCGGTCACCCGACTGCTGGACAGCGTGCCGGCCTGACCGGACCTCGACGATCGAGGCCGAAACCCCCACTTCGTGGGTTGGCTCGTCCGACCCTCCCTGCACAACGGCGCCGCCGCTCCCCGTCCCACGGGAGTGGCAGCGCTGCTGTGTTTCCATGCCTCAGACCCGGGAATCCCTCACACTGGGCCGGTGAACGGGGGCAGAGCCGCGAAGCCCGGATCCACGGTCACCGCCTCGGTGAGCGCGTCGAGCGTACGGCGCACCCGGCTGAGCGGGTGGTCGGGGAACCTCTCGTCCCAGCGGGCATGGTCCGCCGCATGGAAGGGAAGGCCGCCCTGCGCATCGGGAGCGTAGGGATGCGGCCGGAAGTACGCGTCGGGGCCGACTTCGGACATGACGAGGGCTTCCCGCATCCCGGTCATCCCGCGCTCCGGCGCCTGGATCTTCACCACGGTGCTGCACCCCTGGCGGGGCACCGTGAAGCTACCGATGAACACCTGCCCGCTGGGCTGCTGGGGCAGTGGCAGCTTGAGTATCTGCCGCAGTGCGGGCAGTTCACCCAGCCGCTTCACCGACGCTTCGATGAGTCCGCCGCCCGCCTGTGCCGTCCAATGAGTGAGAGTGGTCCGCAGCGCGGGGCCGTCGTCCAGACCGGCCGGAAGGTCCGGGGGCAGGGCGAAGTAGTGCACAGACAGCACGTCGCCGTCTTCGTTCATCCAGGCGTCGCCCTGGGCGCCGCCGTCCGTCTCCAGGGGCCGGTATCCGGGGAGTTCCACCCCGAGCAGTGCTCTCATGGGTGGCGATCATGCCGCACCCCCGGCCGGCATCGCAGCCCTGCCTGCCCCACAGCGCAGAGGGCACCGCAGCCGGGCCGGTGCCTCAGGTGGCGGCCGGGGCCGGATGGGAGTCGCGGCGGATCAGTGCGGCATAACGTCCGTCCTGCGCGAGCAGTTCCTCGTGGGTGCCGCGCTCAGCCGCAAGGCCGTCGTCCAGGACGACGATCTGGTCCGCGTCCCGGACGGTGGAGAGCCGGTGCGCGATGGTGAGGGTGGTGCGGCCCTTCGAGAGGGCGTCGATGGCTTGCTGCACGGCATGTTCCGTACGGGTGTCGAGGGCGCTGGTCGCTTCGTCGAGGATCAGCACGGGCGGGTCCCGGAGAATCGTGCGGGCGATCGCCAGTCGCTGTTTCTCGCCGCCCGAGAAGCGGTATCCGCGTTCGCCGACGAGGGTGTCGTAGCCGTCGGGCAGCCCGGCGATGTGGTCGTGGATCTGCGCGGTGCGGGTCGCGGCCTCGATCTCCTCGTCGGTGGCGTCCGGTTTGGCGAAGCGGAGGTTCTCGGCGACCGAGGCGTGGAAGAGGTAGGTCTCCTGGGAGACCACGCCTACGGCCCGGGCGAGGGTGTCGAAGTCGAGGTCACGCACATCGACCCCGTCGATCGTGACCCGGCCCCCGGTGACGTCGTAGAGCCGCGGAAGCAGGTAGCT
This sequence comes from Streptomyces sp. NPDC060209, assembly GCF_042728155.1. NCBI lineage: Bacteria > Bacillati > Actinomycetota > Actinomycetes > Kitasatosporales > Streptomycetaceae > Streptomyces > Streptomyces sp. NPDC060209. The sequence goes on along the minus strand of NZ_JBHWZS010000003.1, from coordinate 8,150 downwards.
GAGCGTGGACTTGCCCGATCCCGTGGGACCGACGACGGCCAGGCTGTTCCCGGCGGGCACGGTCACATCGATGCCGCTCAGGGTCGGGCCGCTCTTCTCGTCGTAGCTGAAGGTGACGTTCTCGAAGGCGACCTCACCGCGGATCTTCTCCAGCCGGACGGGCTTCTCGGGCTCGGTGATGTCCACCTCGAGGTCGAGGTACTCGAAGATGCGCGCGAACAGGGCGAGGGACGTCTGCATCTGCACACCGGTGGAGAGCAGGCTCACGGCGGGCCGGAACAAGCCCTGCTGGAGCGAGACGAAGGCGACCAGCGTACCGATGGAGACGGCCGTGACACCCGACTGGAGGGTGAGGCCCGCTGCCCAGTAGATGACGGCGGGCATGGCGGCCATCACGATCCCGATGGTCGACATCCTCCAGCGCCCCGCCATGTTGGAGCGCACCTCGAGGTCGACCAGTCGCTCCGACTCCTCGGAGAAGGCTTTGGTGAGGGAGTCCGACCGGCCCATGGTGCGGCCGAGCAGGATGCCGCTGACCGAGAGCGATTCGGTGACCGTGGCCGCCATCGCGGCCATCTGCTTCTGGCGCTGGGTGGTGATCTTCTTGCGCTCCCGGCCGACGCGACGGCTGATCCAGACGAAGACCGGCAGCAGGAGCAGCGAGACGACGGTGAGCCGCCAGTCCAGCGCGAGCATGGCGACCACGGTGGCGATGACGGCGGTGAGGTTGGAGACCAGGGAGGTCGCGGTGGAGGTGACCGTCGCCTGCATTCCGCCGATGTCGTTGGCGATGCGGGACTGGACCTCGCCCGTGCGGGTCCGGGTGAAGAAGGCGAGGGGCATCCGCTGCAGCTGGGTGTAGACCGCGGTGCGCAGGTCGTGCATGACGCGCTGGCCGACCGTCGTGGAGATCAGGGTCTGCAGGACGCCGAAGACGCTGTTCATCACGGCGGTGAGGATCATGCCGAGTGCGAGCAGCGTGAGCAGCCCGGTGCGCCCCTGGGGGATCGCGGTGTCCAGGATCTCGCGGAGCAGGAACGGGGAGGCGACCGACACCAGCGAGGAGGCGCCGACCAGCAGCCCCACCACGGTGAGCCTGCCGCGGTAGGGACGGAAGAGCCGGAAGATGCGACGCAGCTCGGCGGGCGGCTGCCCGGCATCTGCGGCTGGAGGTGTCCAGGCGGGTTCGTCGGGTTTCATGGGCTCCTTCGAGAGCGTGCGGCGGAGTGTGCTCGGGTCTCCGGCAGCTGAGGAAGATCCCGAGAGCTGACGGACGAGCGGACTTTTGAGAGCCTAGCTCACTGTTACCTCTATACACAATGAACCAGGTCCTGATATTGTTCCCCCATGGACTCCCCCGACTCCGACGGCATGCTCGCCGAGCAGCTGCTGCGGCTCACGCGCCGCCTCCAGCGCATCCAGAGCCGGCAGCTGGAGCCGATCGGCATCACCCCGGCCCAGTTCCGCCTGTTGCGCACGACCGCGCACTACGACGGCCCGCCCCGGATGGCCGATCTCGCCGAGCGGCTCGACGTCGTCCCACGAGCGGTGACCACCCTGGTCGACGGCCTGGAGGCGAGTGGCAGGGTGCGGCGGGCCCCGGATCCGGCCAACCGCCGGGTGGTCCGTATCGAGATCACAGAGGAGGGCCGGGCGGTGCTCCGTTCGATGCGCGACGCGCGGAAGGCCGCCGCGGAGGACATCCTGGCTCCATTGACCGCCGAACAGCGTGAGGTGCTCGGCGGTCTGCTCACCGCTCTGGTCGACGGGATGCCGGAGCGCCGCCGCTGCTGAGGCATGCGGTGCGACCACCGCACCGCGCCGTCGAGGGGACCCTGACATGCCGCTGCTGGAGCCGAAGCCGGAAGCCCTGCGTCCTGGTACGGCACGCGCGCCGTCCCCCGATCGGGTGCCCGGCTGGAAGGCATCAGGAACCCCGGCGGAGCTGCGGGCCGGCCTGACCGCTCTGCTCGGTCCGGAGAAGGTGCTGTGGCAGGTCTCCGACCTGGTGCGGTACGCCTCCGACGCGAGCCCCTACCGCTTCCTGCCACAGGTCGTGCTGGTCCCCGAGGACCTCGACGACGTCTCGGCGATCCTCTCCTACGCGCACGGCAACGGCCGCGATGTCGTCTTCCGGGCCGCTGGCACCAGCCTCAACGGCCAGGCTCAGGGCGAGGACATCCTCGTCGACGTACGCCGGCACTGGACGGGCGTCGAGGTCCTGGACGGCGGCGCGCGGGCCAGGATCCGGCCCGGGACCACCGTCATGCGGGCCAATGCCGCTCTCGCCCGGCACGGACGGGTCCTGGGCCCCGATCCCGCCAGCGCCATCGCCTGCACCGTCGGTGGCGTCGTGGCGAACAACGCCTCGGGCATGACCGCGGGAACCACGAGGAATTCGTACCGTACGGTCTCCTCGCTGACCTTCGTCCTGCCGAGCGGCACCGTGGTCGACACGGGCGAAGCGGAAGCCGATGAGCTGCTCCGGCATGCGGAACCTCGCCTGTGCGACGAATTGCTGGCTCTCAAGGCGGAGATCGAGGCCGACGATCGGCTCACCGCCCGGATCCGTGCCAAGTACGAGATCAAGAACACCAACGGCTACCGCCTCGACGCGTTCCTCGACGGATCGACACCCGTGGAGATCCTGCGTGGCCTGATGGTCGGCTCCGAGGGCACCTTCGGATTCATCTCCGAGGTCGTCTTCGACACCCTGCCGCTGGACCGTCACGTCTCCTCCGCACTGCTGTTCTTCCCCTCGCTCACGGCGGCAGCGGCGGCGGTGCCGCGGTTCAACGAGGCGGGAGCGATGGCCGTGGAGCTGATGGACGGCAACACCCTGCGCGCGTCGGTCCGGGTCGAAGGCGTCCCCTCCGACTGGGCGGGGCTCCCGCAGGCGACGACGGCGCTCCTGGTGGAATTCCGCGCCCCGGACGAAAGCGCGCTGGCGGCCTGCGAGCGGGCCGCGGCCTCGGTCGTCGCGGATCTCGATCTGGTGGCTCCGGCGGTCTCCGTCACCAATGAGTTCACCCGGGACGCCGCCACCGTCTCCGGGTACTGGAAGGCGCGCAAGGCGTTCGTCACCGCCGTCGGCGGCTCCCGCCCCTCGGGCACGACGCTGATCACCGAGGACTTCGCCGTCCCGCCGTCCCGGCTCTCGGAGGCCTGCGAGGCGCTGCTCGCCCTCCAGGCCGTCCATGGGTTCGACGCCGCGGTCGCGGGTCACGCGGCGCACGGGAATCTGCATTTCCTGCTGGCCTTCGACGCCGCGAAACCGGCCGACGTCGACCGGTACGCCGCCTTCATGGAGGAGTTCTGCACGCTCGTCGTCGACCGTTTCGACGGATCGCTGAAGGCGGAGCACGCCACCGGCCGCAACATCGCCCCCTTCCTGGAGCGGGAATGGGGCCCCACCGCGACCGATCTCATGTGGCGGACGAAGCGGGCCATCGACCCCGCCGGGGTCCTGGCACCCCGGATCGTCCTCGACCGGGATCCGGCGGCACATCTGCGGGGGCTCAAGACCATCCCCAAGGTCGAGCCGGTCGCCGACCCCTGCATCGAATGCGGGTTCTGCGAGCCCACCTGCCCCAGCGAGGACCTCACCACCACGCCGCGTCAAAGGATCGTGCTGCGCCGGGAGATGATGCGGCAGCCGGACGGCTCCCCGGTGGAGGCGGGCTTGCTGGATGCCTATGGATACGACGCCGTGGACACCTGCGCGGGGGACTCCACGTGCAAGCTCGCGTGTCCGGTCGGCATCGACACCGGCGCGATGATGAAGGACTTCCGTCATCATCGGCACTCCGCGCGCGAGGAGCGGGTCGCGGCTCTGACCGCACAGCACTTCAAGGTCGTCGAGGCCTCGGCGCGGATCGCCCTCGGCCTGGCCGACGTCGTCACCCGACACGCCGGCGACCGGCTGCTCGAGGCCGTGACACGGCTCGCCCGCAAGGCCGTAAATCCGGATCTGCTACCGGAATGGCTGCCCGAGATCCCTGGCGCCGCCCCCCGCACTCTGCCGCTCACCTCGCGGGTCGGAGCGAGTGCCGTCTACTACCCGGCCTGTGTGAACCGCATCTTCGCCGGCCCCGGGGACGCGGGGGCGCTGTCGCTCGCCGAGTCCGTCGTCTCCCTGTCCGCGCGGGCCGCCAGGCCCGTATGGATCCCCGAGGACGTCGCCGGGACCTGCTGCGCGACGATCTGGCACTCCAAGGGGTACGACGTCGCCAACGCGGTCATGGCCAACCGCATCGTGGAGGCCGCGTGGGGCTGGACCGGTGGCGGCTCGCTGCCGCTGGTCGTCGACGCGTCGTCGTGCACGCTGGGCCTGGCCCACGAGGTGGTTCCGTATCTCACGGAGGACAACCGGGCGTTGCACCAGGAGCTGACCGTCGTCGACTCGCTCGTCTGGGCCGCCGACGAGTTGCTCCCCCATCTGACGGTGTTCCGCCGGGCAGGGTCCGCCGTCCTGCATCCCACCTGCTCGATGGAGCATCTGGGCGATGTCCCACACCTGCGCGCGCTGGCCGAGGCATGCGCCGAGGAGGTCGTCGTGCCGGACGACCTGGGCTGCTGCGGGTTCGCGGGCGACCGCGGCATGCTGCACAAGGAGCTCACCGACTCGGCGACCGCCAAGGAGGCGGCGGAGGTCAACACCCGGGAGTACGACGCCTATCTGTCGGCGAACCGGACGTGCGAGATCGGGATGGACCGGGCGACCGGCCACAGCTACCACTCGGCGCTCATCGAGCTGGAGCGGGCGACCCGTCCGGTGCTCTGACGCGAGGTCAGCGCCCGTCCGCCGAGCGGGAAGGGGCCGGCACCGTGCGCCGAGCCGGGCGCTGAGCTCCCTTCCGCCGATCAGGGAGCAGCAGCCCGACGCTGAGCCCGGGCACTTCCCGGCAGCCGGCCCGACCCACCCTGCCTGCCTGCCTGCCCCGGCAGACCGCTGACCGCTGACCGCTCACCGCTCACCGCTCACCGCTCACCGCTCACCGCTGACCGCTGACCGCTGACCGCTGACCGCTGAAACTCCTGCACGCCACCCCCGTGCAGCGCCGCATACGGCCCCGCGCGGGCATGCGTCACCTTTCCTCTTCCCCGCGCACCGCGCGTGAGTCCCGCACGGCCCGGGCGTCGTCGCAGAGCTGCCGGAAGTCCATGGTTCGGAAGTCCATGGTTTAAACGCAGGAGTCCAATCGCTTCCCTTGCGTAAGAACAGCCTCACCGTCCAAGGTCCTAACCGAGGTTCGGGGACCCGCCGTGTCCACGCGGGCTCCGGGATCGGTACGCGCACCGTCAAATCCCCCTCTCTGGAGGCTCGATGAATGACGACGCACCACAGGACCAGAACCCTCAGGACCAGAACCCCCAGGGCCAGGACCCGCGGTCCACGGACGACGGCTCGCTGAGCCGTCGTTCCGTCCTTCGCACCACAGCCGGGGCGGTGGGAGTCGCGAGCACCGGGCTCGGACTCGGAACGCTCGGTGCCGGCTCGGCATCAGCTGCGGAGCATGCCCCGGTCACCGACCCCATGTCCGTACCGGCCCGCAAGGGCGCCACCATGGCCGGGGTCCGCTTCGACCGGCGTTCGACCGTGCGCGTCGGAATCGTGGGCCTCGGTAACCGCGGCGGCAGCATGATCGACCTCTTCCTCGCCGTCGACGGGGTGCGGGTCGTCGCCGTCTGCGACCCGGTGAAGGAAAAGGCCGGGCAGGCCGCCGCGAAGGTGACGGCCGCGGGTCAGCCGGCACCCGCCGTGTACACGAACGGGGAGGACGACTACGAGAATCTCTGCGCACGCGGAGACATCGACTTCGTCTACGTGGCGACGCCCTGGGACTTCCACTTCGAGATGGCGAAGACGGCCATGCTCAACGGCAAGCACGTCGGTGTCGAGTGCCCGATCGCCCTGCAGCTGGACCAGCTCTGGGAACTGGTCGACCTCTCCGAGCGGACCCGGCGCCACTGTATGCAGTTGGAGAACTGCTGTTACGGGCGCAACGAGATGCGGGTGCTGCGGATGGCGCACGCCGGTCTCTTCGGCGATCTGCTGCACGGGGCGGGCGCCTACAACCACGACCTGCGCGGCCTGATGTTCGACCCGGACTACTACGAGGGCCCCTGGCGACGGCTGTGGCACACCCGGCTGCGAGGTGATCTGTACCCCAACCACGGCTTCGGTCCGGTCGCCAACTACATGGACGTCAACCGCGGCGATCGCGCGGTCAGCATCACGAGTGTCGGCTCTCCGTCGCTCGGTCTCGCCGCCTACCGCAAGGAGCACATGCCGGCCGGCGACCCGAGCTGGAAGGAGACCTACATCGAGAGCGACCGGACGATCAGTCTCGTCCAGACCGCCAAGGGCCGGGTCATCCGCCTGGAACACGACGTGTCGACGCCGCACCCCTACTCGCGGATCAACAGCCTCGGCGGCACGAAAGGAGTGTTCGAGGACTACCCCGAGCGGATCTACCTCGAACCGGACCACTCGAACGACGAGTGGGCCGACTTCGGCGCGTACGCCGACTGGGACCACTGGCTGTGGAAGGAGCACTCCGACCCGCCCGGTGGCCACGGCGGGATGGACTACATGATGGTGTTCCGGCTGATGCAGTGCATACGTCTCGGGCTCGCCCCCGACTTCGACGTGTACGACGCCGCCACCTGGACCGCGCCCGTGCCGCTGAGCCACCTGTCGATCAAGGCCAAGGGCGCGCCGCAGCAGATCCCCGACTTCACCCGGGGCGAGTGGAAGAAGGCCCGTTCCGGCATGGACTCCGCCAAGCCCACCGAGTAGGCGGCCGACGCCCCGTCACCCCGGTCGGTGGCGGGGCTCCTCCTCGAAGAGCGGAATCCGGGAAGAGCGGAACCCTGAAAGAGCGGAACCGGCCGTCACGCCGGAATAATCGGTTGCCCCGGACGGGGGCAGGAAGCGAACCTTGCACGGTTTGGTCCCCCCACTGTTCCACGAGATCCGACACGGATCTCCGCTTCCGATCCTTGGGACGTCATGCAGATTCGCGATCTTCCGTACTCGGATCCCGGCGATCCCGATGTACGGTCCGGCCCCCGTTTCCTGTTCTGGCTCGGACGATGTCAGCTCACCGGCCAGCTCAAGTCCCTTTCCTGGGGGCTGCTCCACCACTGTGCGATCGCGGGCCTCCCGCTCGCCGTCGGACTGGCGGTGCAGGCCGTCATCGACCGTTCCGGCCGGGACCTCGCGGTGTCCGGCGTCCTCCTCGTCGTCCTCGGCATCCTCATCTCCGTGGGCGACACCATGCTCCACCGGACGGCGGTCACCAACTGGATCACCGCTGCGGCCCGGGTGCAGCAGCTGCTCGCGCGCAGGACGGCCGAGCTGGGCTCGGCACTGACCCGGAGGGTGGCGGCCGGTGAAGTGGTCTCCGTAAGTACCGGCGATGTCGAGAAGATCGGCTGGTTCGTCGAGGCGCTGTCACGCTTCGCGGCCGCCGCGACCGCGCTCGTACTGATCTGTGTGGGGCTGGTCTTCTACCTGCCCTCACTGGGTGTGCTGGTCGCGATCGCCACCCCTGTCCTGGCACTGGCCGTCCTGCCGCTGCTCCCCCGGGCCACCCGAAGGGCGGATCTCCAGCGCGAGAAGGCGGGCCGGGCCACCGAGCTGGCCTCCGACACCGTCGCCGGACTGCGGGTGCTGCGCGGCATCGGCGGAGAGGAGTTGTTCCTCGGACGCTACCGGCGCGCGTCCCAGGAGGTCCGCGAGGCCGCCGTGCGCAGCGCCCGGATGTGGGCGCTCATCTCGGCGATCCAGGTGTTCCTGCCGGGAGTCCTGCTGATCTCCCTGGTCTGGTACGGCGCGACACTGGCCCGGGACGGCCGGATCGACGTCGGTCAGCTGGTCACCGTGTACAGCGCGGCGACCCTGATGCTGTTTCCGCTGCGCAACGTGGAGGAGATCGCCATGGCCTACTCCTTCTCGCGGCCGTCGGCGCAGCGCGCGGTGCGGGTGCTCTCCCTGCGCCGCAGTACCCGCCCTCCGACGGCGGAGGCCGAGCTGCCCCGGGGTGATCTGTACGACCCGGTGACCGGACTGATGGCGTCGCAGGGCCTGTTCACCGCCGTGGTCTGCGGCGACCCCGACGAAGCCGGGCGGCTGGCGGAACGGC
>NZ_JBHWZS010000002.1:0-100654 GCF_042728155.1 Streptomyces sp. NPDC060209 | reverse complement strand
CGCGGGGGGGGCGGGTTACCCGGTACGGGGCGGCACCCTGTGCGGGGGTGCCGCCGCTTCGTCAATTGAACGGCGAACCATTTGAGGTGGTTGGCTTTTCACCGTTCGGTGCGCAAATCAGGGACGAACGGCCTGGGTGCGGCCCAGGGATCCCCACCCCTGGACCGCACCCGCTTACCCCTGCCGGGTACGGAGCCGCACCGTCGTTCACCGCCGCCGAACGGGCAAAGCCCCCCACGGCCCTCACCCGCTCTTCGGTGACTCCGGTAACGCACCCGACGTCGTACAGCTTTTCGGGTGGCGGGGATGCGGGCGAGACATTTCAACTGTGGCCGAAACCCCGTGGTGACCTCCTGTGACGCTGTGCATACGCTTCGGCGGGGGCAATTGCGGGTGCAACAGGTGGGGGTTCGGTGCTTCGTATTCATGTGTCCGGGGTGGACCTTTCGCGCGTGCGGATGGCCACGAGGCCGGACGCGATGTGGGAAACCATTCTCAGTTTCCACCGGTTGAGGGACCGGCGGGGTTCCACCGTGTTCGGGAAATGGCGGAAGGAATCCCGAACCCGGTTGAATGGTGAAGCACGTCTGCTGTCCACGGTCGTTCCGCCCCGCGGCTATTTCCCCGACTTCCTGACGCCTTCTCAGGGGAGTGCCGAGCCATTCGGGCTCGATGCCGGAATGGAGGCGCTGCGCGACACCCCGGTGGATCGGATCCAGGAGGAGCTCGGACTGCTGGCGCGAAATGCCCCCCTCGCGCGGAGGGCGTCCGCCGGACCCCCGTCGGCCGCCGCGCTGCCGGAGGCGCTCGCAGAGGGGCGTACGGAGCCGCTGGGGCGCCTCATCTCCACCCTGCGCGCATACCACCGCGCCGCGGTCGAGCCGTACTGGCCGCACATCCGGGCGAGCGTCGAGGCCGACCGGGCCGTCCGGGGCCGCGCCCTGCTGGACGGCGGCGCGGACGAGCTCCTGGCCACCCTGCCGCCGATGATCCGCTGGCGTGCCCCCGTGCTGGAGGCGGACTATCCCGTCGACCGGGAACTGCGCCTGGACGGGCGGGGTCTGCTCCTGCAGCCGTCGTTCTTCTGCCGGGGCACCCCGGTCGTCTACCGCGACCCGTCCCTCCCGCCGGTCCTCGTCTACCCGGTCACCCACCCCGGCGCCCCGGCCGTCGCCGAGCCCGGCCCGTGGCTCGGCCGGCTCGTGGGCCACACGCGCTCGGCGGTCCTGCGGTCCATAGGCAACGGCTGCACGACGAGCGAGCTGGCCCGCAGGACCGGGGTGTCCCTCGCCTCGGCGAGCCAGCACGCCTGCGTGCTGCGCGAGGCCGGCCTGGTCCGCACCCTGCGCCACGGCAGCTCGGTCCTGCACACCCTCACGCCGCTGGGCGCCGCCCTGATCAGGGGCGGAGCCCCGCTCGCTGTGCCCTGAGGCCCGCGGCGCCGGAACGGCCCGGCCGGCGGCGATGAGTTTCGCGGTGCCCCGTCGTCTACCTCTCGTAAGCGCTCGTACGGAGCGCCCGGAGCACCGCAGAGTGCCGGACGGAAGAGTGGAACATCATGCCTCAGCCCCAGATGATCTTCGTGAACCTGCCGGTCAAGGACCTCGGGACGACGAAGAGCTTCTTCGCGAAGCTCGGCTTCGGCTTCAACCCGCAGTTCAGCGACGAGACGACCGCCTGTCTCGTCATCAGCGACACCATCTTCGCCATGCTCATCAGCGAGCCCCGCTTCAAGGAGTTCACCAAGAAGGAGATCGCCGACTCCTCCAGAACGACCGAAGTCCTCATCGCGCTGAGCGCGGACAGCCGCGAGAAGGTCGACGAGCTGGCCGACACCGCGCTGGCCAACGGAGGGTCGCCCGCCAACGACCCCATGGACGAGGGCTTCATGTACGGCCGCTCCTTCCAGGACCCCGACCACCACATCTGGGAGGTCGTCTGGATGGACCCGGCGGCGGTCGAGGGCCAGGCCTGAGACCCGGGGAGGCAGCGGTCGCGGAACCGGCGCCGCGACCGCCGCCTCCCGGGGGTGGGTCAGGAGCGGAACGGCCCCGTCACCTCGTAGGTGATGCCACCCGACGAGCTCCCGCTGGTGCCGCGCTGCGAGGAGAAGTACAGGCGCCGTCCGTCCGGGGAGAACGCCGGCCCGGTGATCTCGGAGCCGGACTGGCCGCTGATCCGCAGGAACGGGGCGACGGTGTCGTCCGGTGTGATCAGGCAGATCTCCATGTTCCCGCCGTCCTCCGCGACGTACAGGTCACCGGAGACGGCGCGGGTGACGTTGTCGACGCCGGTCAGCGGGGCGCTGCCGCCCGTGACGAGCGAGTCGTCGTAGACGAGTGAGAGGGACGAGGCGTTCGCGTCGTACGCCCACACACGGTTGTCGCCCTTGGTGGTGAACCAGCAGGTGCCCGCCGCGTAGAAGCAGCCCTCGCCGCCGTTGAACACCTTGGCGCCGGAGACCTGGTAGCGGGTCTGGGTGGGCGATCCGTCCGGGTCGGGGACCGTCGTCCAGGTCACCGGGCCCGAGGTGCCGGTGCCCGCGACCAGCACCTGGAGCGTGCCGGACGACAGACTGCCCCACGTGGTGGGGCGGAAGCGGTAGAAGCGGCCGTCCGTCTCGTCCTCGGTCAGGTAGACGTAGCCGTGGTCGGGGTCCGCGGCCGCCGCCTCGTGCTTGAAGCGGCCCATCGCGGGGCGCTGCACGGCGGCGTTCACCCCCCACGGGTCGGTCTCGTACACGAAGCCGCGGGTGACCTCCTCGCAGGAGAGCCAGGTGTTCCACGGGGTCCGGCCGCCCGCGCAGTTGGTGTTCGTGCCGGACAGGATCCGGTACGCAGAGGTGACGGTCCCGGAGGAGTTGAAGCGCACCGCGCTCGCCCCGCCGCCGCTGCTCGCGGACACCTCGGCGTTGGAGACGTAGATCCAGCCGCTGCCGTCGGTGAAGGTGGCACCGCCGTCAGGCGCGCTGTGCCAGGTGTACGAGGTGCCGGGGACGGTCTGCCCGGAGCGGGCGATGATCCTGCTGGTGAAACCGCTCGGCAGCAGGATGCCGTTGCTGTTCGCCGCCTGCAGCGCGCCGTAGGGGCCTGTGGCCGGCTGGGCCGGGTCCGCGAAGGCGGCACCCCGCCACAGGGTGCCGCCGAATGCCGCCGCCGAGGTGCCGATCACCGCTGTGCGCAAGAAGGTCCGACGTTCCACGATCACTCCACGGGTGACGTGCGGGCCCGCCGGTCCGGTCGGACCGGCGGGTCGAACGTCAGGACAGTAGAGGCGCGTGGTGGCCGGAGCTCCAACGTGTCATGAACGGGGCGGGGTCAGTCCGCGCGGACCGAGAAGACCGGCACGGTGACGTCGTCGTCGTCCAGGCAGGCGCCCGTCTCCAGGTCGAAGCGCTGCTTCAGCAGCGGCGACGCGACGAACGGCCGCCCCCCGGCGGAGCCGACCAGGCCGCGGGAGAGGACGTACGCACCGGTGAACGGGTCACGGTTGTCGATCGCGTACGCGCGCCCCGACCGGTCCACGAACAGCGCGACCTGCCGGCCGTCCGGGAGGAGAGCCGCCACACCGCGCCCCGGGGTCAGCAGCGAACGGTCGCAGACCGTGAGCCAGGCGTCCCCGTCCGCGAGCTGGATCGTCCGGGTGTCCTGCGCCGTTTCCATCGTCTGGGTCGTCATCAGGAGGAAGTCCCTTCAAGAGTACGGATGGCAAGCACCGGGCCCGCGAGGATGTCCAGGTCGGGCTTGACCTGGTCGCGCTCGGGGACGAACTTGACCGAGGGGTCGGGTGCGTCGGGGGCGTTGACGAAGGTGACGAAGCGGCGCAGCCGCTCCGGGTCGTTGATGGTCTCGGCCCACTCGTCGCGGTAGCCGCGGACGTGGTCGGCCATCAGCCGCTCCAGCTCGTCGCACAGCCCCAGCGAGTCGTGGACGACGACGTCCCGTACGTGGTCCAGGCCGCCCTCGATCCGGTCCAGCCAGGTCGAGGTGCGCTCCAGCCGGTCGGCCGTGCGGATGTAGAACATCAGGAACCGGTCGATGAGACGGACCAGTTCGGCATCGGACAGGTCCTGGGCCAGCAGGTCCGCGTGACGCGGTGTGGCCCCGCCGTTGCCGCCGACGTAGAGGTTCCAGCCCTGGGCCGTGGCGATGATCCCGAAGTCCTTGCCGCGGGCCTCCGCGCACTCGCGGGCGCAGCCCGAGACAGCCGACTTCAGCTTGTGCGGCGAGCGCAGACCCCGGTAGCGCAGCTCCAGGTCGATCGCCATCTTCACCGAGTCCTGCACGCCGTAGCGGCACCAGGTCTGCCCCACACAGGACTTGACCGTGCGCAGCGACTTCCCGTACGCGTGCCCCGACTCGAAGCCCGCGTCCACCAGGCGTGTCCAGATCAGCGGCAGCTGGTCGACGCGGGCGCCGAACAGGTCGATCCGCTGGCCGCCGGTGATCTTCGTGTAGAGGCCGAAGTCCCTGGCCACCTCGCCGATCACGATCAGCTTCTCCGGGGTGATCTCACCGCCGGGGATGCGCGGCACGATCGAGTAGGAGCCGTTGCGCTGGAGGTTGGCCAGGAAGTGGTCGTTGGTGTCCTGGAGGGCCGCCTGCTCGCCGTCCAGGACGTAGCCGCTCGCACCGACCGTCGGGGCCAGCGACGCGATGATCGAACCGACCGTGGGCTTGCAGACCTCGCAGCCGTCACCACCACGGGCCGCCTCGCGGCCGTGCGAGTCGAGGAGGTCGGCGTACGTCGTGACACCGAGGGTGCGGACGATCTCGTACAGCTCGCTGCGGGTGTACTCGAAGCAGCCGCACAGCCCCTGGTCCTCGGGCTGCGGCAGCAGCTGGCCGATGACCTTGACGCAACTGCCGCATCCCGTGCCGGCCTTGGTGCACTTCTTCACCTCGGGCAGCGTGGTGTGCTCGCAGATCGCGCCCTTGGTCACGTTGTGGCAGGAGCAGATCACGGCCTCGTCGGGCAGCGAGGAGGGGCCGAGGGTGACCGGGCCGCCCGCACCGGCCGGCAGCACCAGCTGCTCCGGGGCGACGGGGAGGACCGTGCCGGTCATCGGCCGCAGCGTGCCGTACTGGTCGGCGTCCCCGACCAGGACACCGCCGAGCAGCGTGCCGTCCTGGCCGATCACCAGCTTCTTGTAGACACCCGAGCGGGAGTCCGCGTACACGACGTCGAGACAGCCCTCGGCCGCGCCGTGCGCGTCACCGAAGGAGGCGACGTCCACACCGAGCAGCTTCAGCTTCGTCGAGAGGTCGGCGCCGGTGAAGGAGGCCGCGTTGCCCGCGATCACCTCGGCGACCGCGACCGCCATCTCGTAGCCCGGCGCCACCAGCCCGTAGACCCGGCCGTCCGAGGCCAGCGCGCACTCGCCGATCGCGAAGACGTCGCTGTCCGAGGTGCGGCACTCCTCGTCGACGATGATGCCGCCGCGCGGGCCGACCGCCAGGCCGCAGTCGCGTGCCAGCTGGTCCCGGGGGCGCACACCGGCGGAGAAGACGACGAGATCGGTGGCGAGCGAGGAGCCGTCCGAGAGCGACATGCCGTCGACCCGGCCGTCCTCGCCCGCGGTGACCTCCTGGGTGCCGACGCCCGTGTGGACGGAGAGACCCATGTTCTCGATGGTGCGCAGCAGCGCGGCGCCGCCGCCGTCGTCGACCTGGACCGGCATCAGCCGGGGCGCGAACTCTACTACGTGCGTGCTGAGTCCGAGACCCTTCAGCGCGCCCGCGGCCTCAAGGCCGAGGAGCCCGCCACCGACGACAGCGCCGGTCTTCGCGGTTTTCGCGTACTCCTCGATCGCGAGGAGGTCCTCGATGGTGCGGTAGACGAAGCAGCCCTCGGTGTCCTTGCCGGGAACGGGCGGGACGAAGGGGTACGAGCCGGTGGCCAGTACCAGCGTGTCGTAGGAGAAGGTCTCCCCGGAGCGCGCGGTGACGGTGCGCGCCTCGCGGTCGATGCTCTCCGCCGGGTCGCCGACGCGCAGCTCGATGCCGTGGCGCTCCATGAAGTCCGGCTCGACGAGCGAGAGGTCCTCCGGCGTCTTCCCGGAGAAGTACGAGGTCAGCTGCACCCGGTCGTAGGCGGGGCGGGGCTCCTCGCAGAGCACGACGACCCTGGCGGTGCCCGCGGCGGCGGTCAGGCCGCGGTCGGCGAGTGCTTCCAGGAACCGCTGTCCGACCATGCCGTGCCCGACGACCACGATCGTCGGCACGCCTGCGGTGGGGGCGGTCGGGGGAGTGGACACCGGCATCAGAAGCCTCCGTCGTTGGTGAGCAGGTGGAGCAGGGACATGTCGGCGGGGAGGGGGTCGTCGTCCTGCCAGGTCCGGGCGAGGGTGCCGACCGCGGCGAGATCGCCGAACAGCACCCCGCCCGCCAGCCGGTCGCCCCGGACGACGACCGTGCGGTACGCGCCCCGGGTGGCGTCGGCCAGCCGGATCACGTCGTCGCCGGGCATCGGGCGGGAGTCGCCGAAGGCGGCCAGGTCGAGACCTCCTGACGTCCCGGAGACGACGGTGGCTCCGGTGGTTCCGGCAGTGACGGGGGTGGAGGCGGGGGAGCGCAGGGTGAGCCGCGTCAGGGCCCTGGTGCCTCCGTAGCGGGCGGGGCGTCCGGCCAGCACCTCGGCCAGCACGTCGGCCTGTTCGAGCGCGGCACCCGCCAGCCCGTAGACCGTCCCGTCGTGCTCGGCGCAGTCGCCGACCGCGTGGATGTACGGGTCCGAGGTGCGCAGCTCGTCGTCCACGACGACGCCCTTGCGGACCTCGAGCCCGGCGGCCTGGGCCAGACCCGCCCTGGGGCGTACCCCGCAGGCCAGCACCGTGATCTCGGCCTCCAGCTCGTAGCCGTCGGCGAGTTCCACGGCGCGCACCGCCGGTGTGTCCCCGTCGGTGCAGCGCAGCCCGCGCACCCGGCACTCGGTGTGCACCTCGACCCCGAGGGCCTCCAGGTGACGGCGCAGCATCCCGGCCGCCTCGGCGTCCAGCTGGCGCTCCATGAGGTGCTCGCCCTGCTGGGCCAGCACCACCTGGGCACCGCACTCGGCCAGTGCGCGGGCGGCCGACACCCCGAGGAGCCCGCCGCCGATGACGACGGCGCGTACGCCGGGGCGGACAGCGGCGCGCAGAGCCAGGCAGTCGTCGAGGGTGCGGAAGGGATGCACCCCGTCCGGCAGCGTGTGGCCGAGGCCCCGCAGCGGCGGGAGCACCGGGTTGGAGCCGGTGGCCAGCACCAGGCGCTCGTAGCCGATGACGCTGCCGTCGTCGCAGAGCACCTGGCGCTCCGCCCGGTCGATCCGCACGACACGCACCCCGCGCCGCACCTCGGCGGGCGGCAGCGCGATCACGTCCGGCTCGTACCGGCCGGCGAGCACCTCGGCCAGCAGCACCCTGTTGTACGGGGCGTGCGCCTCCTCGCCGATGACGGTGACGCCGGGGACCCGGGCGGCGAGCCGTGCGCCCGCCATCCCGGCGCCGATCACCACCACCCGCGCCGCGTTCTCCGTCTGTGTCCTCATGCCAATGAGAGTGCGCGGCGGGTGTTACCCGACCGCATCCCTCCTGTTTCCCGGGAGGAACCTTGCGCTCAGCGCGTCACGACGCCCTCTGTGAGGGCGGGGACACAACCGGTTGGACGGTGTACCCACCACCTGCTTAAGGTCGCGAGCATGCCTGAGATCACCCTCACCACCCTGGTCCTCCTCTGTCTGGCCGCCGCGGCGGCCGGCTGGATCGACGCCGTGGTGGGCGGCGGCGGGCTCCTCCTCCTGCCCGCCCTGCTGCTGGGCCTGCCGCACGTCCCGGCCGCGCACATCCTCGGCACCAACAAGGCCGTCGCCATCGTCGGCACGTCGGGTGCCGCCGTGACCTACGTACGCAAGGCGCCGGTGCGGGTCGGGACCGCCGTGCGGATCGGGCTCATGGCGCTCGTGGGATCGATGACGGGCGCCTTCTTCGCCGCGGGCATCAGCAGCGACGTGCTGCGCCCTGTGATCATGGTGGTGCTGCTCGCCGTCGCGGCCTTCGTGATGCTGCGGCCGTCCTTCGGCACGGCGGCGGCCGGCGACGGTAAGGGCCAGAAGGTCACCCGGGCCCGTACGGTCACCGCGATCGTGCTGGTCGGCGGCGGTATCGGCTTCTACGACGGGCTGTTCGGGCCCGGCACGGGCACCTTCCTGGTGCTGGCGCTGACCGCCGTGCTCCACCTCGATCTGGTCACCGCGTCCGCCAACGCCAAGATCGTGAACGTCTGCACGAACGGCGGCGCGCTGGCGATGTTCGCCTACCAGGGCACCGTCCTGTGGCAGCTGGCCGCCCTGATGGCCGTATTCAATCTGGCGGGCGGGATGCTCGGGGCGCGGATGGCTCTCAGGAAGGGCAGCGACTTCGTCCGCGGGGTCCTGCTGGTCGTGGTGTTCTCGCTGGTCGCCAAGCTCGGCTTCGACCAGTGGACGGCTTGATCAGCGCACTTCCGTGAGGTGGGCGTACGCCACCACGTTGCCCAGGTAGCCCGTCTCGCGGGTGAAACCGCCGCCGCAGGTGATCAGCCGCAGCGAGGCGTGCGGGGTGGCACCGTAGACCCGCTTGTCCGGGAATTCGTCGTTCTCGTACACCTCGACCGCGTCGACCGAGAAGACGGCGGTGCGGCCGTCCCCGCGGTCGATCTCGACCACGGCGCCCTTCTTGAGGGAACCGAGGGAGTAGAACACGGACGGCCCCTCCGCGTTGTCGACATGGCCTGCGACTATCGCCGTGCCCTTGGCGCCGGGCGGTGTGCCGTCCTCGAACCAGCCCGCGAGGTTGCGGTTCCCGGCGGGCGGTGCGTCCAGGCTGCCGTCCGCGCCCAGCCCGAGACCCGTCATGGGCGCGTCCACGCCGATGCCGGGGATGCGGATCCTGACCGGCGCGGAGGGGCGCAGCGGGTCGGCGACCCGGGTGCCGGGCCGTGGTTCGGGGCCCGCGGCGAACGCCTCGGCGGTGGACGGCTGGGGGGCGACGGTGCGGGTGGCCGCGCCGTTGTGGACAAGCCATATCCCGCACAGCGCGGCGATGCCCACCAGCCAGGCCCTGGCCTTCAGTGCCGTCCTGTCCACGTCCCGACCCCTGCCGGTCGCCTTCAGCGGCGGAAGTCGTACGTGCGGCGGCGCCGCAGCAGCAGGGCACCGGCGAGGGCTGCCGCCCCGACGAGGCCGGCGCCCGCGGCGAGCTGGGCGGTATCGGGGGAGGCGCTGCCGCCGACACCCGTCCCCACGTGCCCGGAGGGTCGGCTGGGGCTGGGGCTGGGGCTGGGCGCGGTCGTGGGCCGGTGCCCCGGGGGCACGGGAGGCTTCGCGGATCCGGGGTCGGTCCCCGACGAGGGCACGGGTTCGGGGCGGGTTCCCGTTCCGGGCGGTGTCCCCGTGCCTACCCCGGGCGGCTGGACCGTTCCGGCCTCGTCACCGGTCCCCGCCCCGCCCTCCTCCGTCTCCGGCCAGGTGGGCCCCGACACCGCTGCCGGGTCGTCGGGCGCCTCCGGGCCGTCGACCGGGTCAGGGTCGTCGACCGCTGCCGGATCCTCGGCCTCCAGGCCCGCCAGGGGATCCAGTTCCCCGGCCGCTCCCAGATCATCGGCCGCCACCCCGCCGCTGTCGCAGGAGGCCGCCGGCGGGGTGCCTGCCGTGTCTTCGGGCCCGCAATCCGCCGCGCCGGGCGCGGCCGTCGCGGCGGTGAGTTCCGGGCCGCCGAGGCCGTCCGCGTATGCGTACGGGGTGGCGAGGCCGAGCGCGGCGGCGGTGAGGGCCGCAGCGGCGGTACCGGTCACGAGGCGGGCAGGGCTACGCATGGGAATCCTCCGGGCAGACGGATGTGTCCTGCCTCCGAGGTAACGGGCCGGGCCCGTCGGCCGCATGCTGACGCATCGTCAGCTTTCACCCGTACGGACCCGGGGAGCGCGCCCGCCCGCTCGGCCCCGTGCAGGTCGCGGCGGTGGCGGAGACCGCCGGGTCCGCCCGGTGCCGATCGGGTGACCTCCCGGTCCATCAGTGTGACGCAGGTCACAAGAATGGACTCGGATGGACCGGGCACACGGTCCCTACCCCCCCACGGGACGGCAGCCCCCCCGCCGGCCCCACGGCAACTGCCCTCACCGGCCCACCCCCCCCCGGGACCGGTGAGGGCGGTGTCATGTCTCCCCTGACTCAGGCCCCGCGAGGTTCACTCCCGTCCGTCGCGGACCAGGTGATGTCCGGCGGGCGCACACGGGCGCACCGCGGCTGCCCCCGGCCGTCGCTCAGGCGCAGGCGCGCGGTGAGGTGACCTGTCCGTGCGGCGGCCCGGAGCACCTCCGGGTCGATGTCGCTCATCATCAGCTTGGCCCGGCGGAACATGGTGAAGGCGCCGGAGCCGTCCACGGTGCCCCAGGACAGATAGACGAAGCGTCCCCCGAGCCGGTTCTGGACGTACGGCCCCGACACCTCGATGCCCTCCGCGGTGGACACGGCGGTGCAGTCCAGGGTCCAGGAGGCCCCCGCCGCGTCGCCGGGATGCAGGCCGAGCAGCTCGTCGGGCCGGTCCTTGCGCTGCACGCCGACGTGAATGTTGTCGAAACCGGCGAAGTCGGTGTCAGGGCCGCAGGTGCGGCCCGGGAGTTCTGAGGCTTCGATATGGATCTGCATGGTCCCCATGGTCCCGTACGTCGAGGAGGTCAGACGGGCTCGCGAGGGGCGTCCTCGTACACCCGGCCGAGCAGCTTCATCAGGTCCTCGTCGACGGCGAAGAGGGTGTCGTCGATCCGGTGGACCGGGGCGATGCCCTGCGAGTTGGTGACGAACGCCGCCCGGTACGCGTCCAGCCCGTCCAGCGTCACTCCGCGCCGCACCGAGGGCCGGTCCGTCCGCGCGAGTCCGCGCTCCAGCAGCGCCATGGTGATGCCGGTCAGTGCCGGGGCGTCCGGCCAGACCACCGAAGTGCCGTCCCAGAAGCCGATGTTGGTGATCGATCCTTCGGTCACCATGCCGGCGGGCGAGGTCAGGAGCGCCTCGTCGAAGCCCGCCCGCCTGGCCTGCTGCCCGTAGTAGGTCTGGCCGAACTCGCCGGGGCGCTTGATGTGCGGCACGGAGCGGGCGAAGGGGACCGACATCAGGCTCTGCGGCGCACCGTCCGCGCGGACCGGCTCCCGCACCGTCACCATCGGTACCGTCGCCGCGCTGCCCGGCGGCATGAAGCCGTGCACCCGGACCGACGCGTCCCGTGTGCCGGCGCCGTCGAGCGCGTGCCCGATCAGCCGTCGCACGCGCTCCCCGTCCAGGGGTGCTCCGAACAGTTCCAGGTTCGCGGAGTCCAGGCGGTCCAGATGCAGGGCGAGGCCGCGTACCGTGCGGTCCCTGACCTGCATCGCGGTGAAATGGCCGTAGCCCGCGAAGGCCGGGATCCGCAGATCCTCCTCGGTGGCCGGGTGCCCGTCGAACTCGACGTAGAGGTCCGGTGCGGATGTCGTCATGGCTTCCAGCGTAGGTGCCGCGACACGGCGCTTGACCTCAATCTAGGTTGAGGTGTGAGTCTGCGGTGCATGGACATCGACACACCTGCTCCCACTCCGTCCGACGCCCCGCTGAAGGTGGCCGTCATCCTCGGCAGCAACCGCGAGGGCCGCTTCGGGCCCGTCGTCGCCGAATGGTTCCTCGGACGGGCGGCCGGCCACCCGGACATCGAGACCGAACTGATCGATGTCGCCGAGACCGAGCCGCCTGCCACCGGAGCCGCCCTGGCGACCCCGCGACTCGCGCGCGCCGACGCCTTCGTCGTGCTGACCCCCGAGTACAACCACTCCTACCCGGCCCCGCTGAAGAACCTCATCGACCGGCACTTCGCCGAATGGCAGGCCAAGCCCGTCGCGTTCGTGTCGTACGGCGGGATCTCCGGTGGCCTGCGGGCCGTCGAGCACCTGCGCCAGGTCTTCGCCGAACTGCACGCCGTCTCCGTGCGCGACACCGTCTCCTTCCACAACGCGGGCGCCCTCTTCGACGACCGGGGGGTGCCCAAGGACTCGGCCCAGGCCGACGGGGCGGCCAAGAGGATGCTCGACCAGCTGGTCTGGTGGGGCCGCGCCCTGCGCGAGGCCAGGACCCTGCACCCGTACGGCGGCTGACGCGGCGGGAGCCGACAATCGAGGGGCCACGGACGCCGAGAACGAGGAGACCCGGGGATGACCGAGCCCGTATGGCTGACCGTACTGACCACGACGGACAGCGAGGAGAAGGCCCACACCCTGGCCCGGGGCGCGGTGGAGGCACGGCTCGCCGCCTGCGCCCAGATCTCGGCGCCCGTCACCTCCGTCTACCGGTGGGAGGGCGCCGTCGAGACCGGCGAGGAGCGGCAGGTGCTGTTCAAGACGACCGCCGAGCGGTACGACGAGCTGGAGGCCCACCTCGTCGCGGCGCACGACTACGGGACGCCGGAGATCATCGCGGTCCCCGTCGTACGCGGCAGCGATCGCTACCTCGCCTGGGTGTCCGCGGAGACGGCGCCCGTGGCGACGCCGTGACGGACGTCCGGCTGCCCTTCTTCGTGTACGGCACGCTGCTCCCCGGAGAGGCCAACCACGACCGGTTCCTCCTCGGCCGCACCCGCGAGGAGCTCCCGGCGGTGCTGCCGGGAGCCCTCCTCTACGAGGGCCCCGGCTACCCGTACGCGATCGAGGGCCACGGCACCGTCCACGGCGCGCTGGTCACCGCCGCGCCCGGGGCGTACGCCGAGCTGCTCGGGCTCCTGGACGACCTGGAGCAGTACCTGGGGCCGGACCACCCGCGCAATCTGTACGAGCGGGTGGCCCGCCGGGCCTTTCCCGGGACGCTGCCGGACGCACCCGCCGGCGGTTGTGACGAGGGCGTCCCCGGTGAGCCCGTCCGCGCCTGGGTCTATCTCGCCGCGACCGCCGTCGCCCGCTCCCTGCGAACCGGCGGGACGCCCGTACCGAGCGGCGACTGGCTCAGCCGGCGGCCTCCACCCGCACCGCGCACACCTTGAACTCCGGCATCCGCGACACCGGGTCCAGCGCCGGGTTCGTCAGGGAGTTGGCCCGGCCCTCGCCCGGCCAGTGGAACGGCATGAAGACGGTGTCCTGCCGGATCGCCACGGTGATCCGGGCCGGTGCCACCGCCCGCCCCCGCCGCGAGGTGACCGCGACGCTCTCGCCCTCGGCCACCCCGATCCGCTCGGCGAGCCGCGGATGCAGCTCCACGAACGGCCCGGGCGCGGCCGCGTTCAGCTCGGCCACCCGGCGGGTCTGCGCCCCCGACTGGTACTGGGACACGACCCGTCCGGTCGTCAGCACAACCGGGTACTCCGCGTCCGTCTCCTCAGCGGCGGCCCGGTGCGTGACCGGGACGAACCTGGCCCGCCCGTCGTCCGTCGCGAACCGCTCCAGGAACAACCGCGGCGTCCCGGCGTGCTCCTCGTCCGGACAGGGCCAGAACACCCCGTCCTCCGCCGCGATCCGGGCGTACGTGATGCCGGCGTAGTCGGCCGGGCCACCCGCCGACGCCCGGCGCAGTTCTTCGAAGACCTCCTCCGGATCGGCCGGGAACCCCTTGCCGTGCCCCAGGAGCCCGGCCAGCGCGTTCAGCACCTCCAGGTCGCTGCGCACCCCCTCCGGCGGCATGACCGCACGCTGCCGCAGCAGCACCCGGCCCTCCAGGCTGGTCGTCGTCCCGCTCTCCTCCGCCCACTGCGTCACCGGCAGCACCACATCGGCCAGCGCCGCCGTCTCGGACAGCACCACATCCGCGACCGCCAGGAAGTCCAGCGACTTCAGCCGCTCCTCGATGTGCCCCGCGTTCGGCGCCGACACGACCGGGTTGGACCCCATGACCAGCAGCGACCGCACATCCCGCCCCAGCGCGTCCAGCAGCTCGTACGCGCTGCGCCCCGGCCCCGGCAGCGTGTCGGGGTCGACGCCCCACACCCCGGCCACATGGCGGCGCGCCGCTGGGTCCGTGAGCTTGCGGTAGCCGGGCAGCTGGTCGGCCTTCTGGCCGTGCTCCCGCCCTCCCTGGCCGTTGCCCTGGCCGGTCAGGCAGCCGTAGCCGGACAGCGGGCGGCCCGCGCGGCCGGTGGCCAGGCAGAAGTTGATCCACGCCCCCACCGTGTCCGTGCCCTTGGCCTGCTGCTCGGGTCCCCGCGCGGTGAGCACCATCCCGCTCTCCGCCCCGCAGAACATCTCCACGGCCTCACGCAGCTGCGGCACGGGCACCCCGGTGAGGCGCTCCACCAGTTCCGGCCAGTGCGCCATCGCACCCGCCCTGGCCTCGTCCCAGCCGGTCGTCCGGGTGCGGACGAAGTCCTCGTCCACCCGCCCGTCCGCCACGACCAGATGCAGCATGCCGAGCGCCAGGGCCAGGTCCGTGCCCGGCCGGGGCGACAGGTGCAGATCCGCCTGCTCGGCGGTCCTGGTCCGGCGCGGATCGATGACGATCAGCCTGCCGCCGTTCTCCCGCAGCTCGGTCAGATAGCGCAGCGCGGGCGGCATCGTCTCCGCGAGGTTCGAGCCGACCAGGATCACGCACCCGGTCCGGGGGATGTCCTCCAGCGGGAAGGGCAGCCCGCGGTCGAGGCCGAAGGCCCTCTGGTGCGCGGCGGCCGCCGACGACATGCAGAAGCGGCCGTTGTAGTCGATCTGCGAGGTGCCGAGCACCACCCGGGCGAACTTCCCGAGGGCGTACGCCTTCTCGTTGGTGAGCCCACCCCCGCCGAACACACCGACGGCGTCCGCGCCGTGCTCCGCCCGCGTCCCGCGCAGCCCGTCCGCGATCCGCTCCAGCGCCTCGCCCCAGCTCGCCGGCGCCAGCTCACCGCCCGCGTCGCGCACGAGGGGCCCGGTCAGCCGGACACCGGCGGCGAGCACGGCGGGCGCGGTGCGCCCCTTGCCGCACAGGGCTCCCCGGTTGACGGGGAACTCGGTGCGCTCCACGACCTCGACCACCCCGCCGTCGGTGACCGGTCGCAGCTTCATCCCGCACTGGAGCGCGCAGTACGGGCAGTGGGTGGACGTCTCGGTGCGGGCCATACACCCAGCGTGCGAGGCCGGTATTACGAGTACCGGTGCGTCCGGTTACGCCCCCGGTACGCGCACCTCAGCCCGCCCCGCCCGTCGCCGTGAGGTCACCCGCGAGCGCCTCCGCCACCCCCGGCTCCCGCGGACCCAGGAAGTGCGGATCCGGCTCGAACACCGCGTCCAGGAGCGCCTTGCCCGCCGCGAACACCTCCCGCGTCCCGCCGTAGTACCAGGTCACATCGTGTACGGCGTCGACCCCCACCCCGTACGCGTCGATCCCGGCCGAGCGGCACAGCGCGATCGCCCGCCGGATGTGGAAGCCCTGGCTCACCAGGACGGCCCGGTCGACCCCGAATATCTTCTTGGCCCGGACGCAGGAGTCCCAGGTGTCGAAGCCCGCGTAGTCGCTGACGATCCGCCCGTCCGGCACACCGCGCGCCGTGAGATACGTGCGCATGGCATCCGGTTCGTCGTACTCCACGCGGCTGTTGTCCCCGGTGACGAGCACGACCCGGACCTTGCCGGCCCTGTACAGCTCGGCGGCGGCGTCCAGCCGGTGTGCGAGATACGGCGACGGACGGCCCTCCCACAGCCCCGCCCCGAACACCACTGCGACCTGCTGCGCAGGGGCGTCGGCCGTCGTCCGGACCCGGGCGTCGGCCGTGGTGTGCAGCCACGTGGCGGGCGCCAGCGCCACCGCACAGGCGACCATCAGCGCCTGCACCAGCCGCCGCTGCCCCCGACGGGTCCTCGGCAGCCGCGGCCGTGCGGCGGCGAGCCCTCTCAGGGCCCTCAGCCGCGCACGGCCGAGTCCCTCCGGTGTCCTCAGCCGCATGCGGCGCCCCCCCGCGCTCGTACCGGTTTCCTCATGGAAGGGACGAACGACGAGGGCGAAAGGTTCGCCGGGCCGGTATGAACAGGTACTGACACCGCCGGCGCCCTTGCCGTGAGACAGAGGCAAACACCCGTCACCGGTGCGAAACGGCCCGGCAACGTCCGCCCGGCACCATCGGTCCATGACGGAGTCGGCATCGGAACACCCCCGTGAGCCCCTGCCCCTCGACAGCACAGCGCAACTCCTGACCCGCATCACCTCCCAGCTCGGAACCCAGCTCAGCCTCGTCTCCCTGAACGGAACCCGCAGGCCTATGCACCGCATACGGAGATCCGCCCCCACCCTGGTCGCCGTCGCGCACGGCAGCCGGGACCCGCAGGCCCTGCGCACCGTCCTGGAGCTCCTGGACCGGGTACGGGAGCTGCGGCCCGGCCTCGACGTCCGGCTCGGCCACATCGAGCTGAACGAACCCCTGCTGCCGGACACACTGGACGGCATCGGACGGGGTGACGCCGTGCTGGTGCCGCTGCTGCTCGGCCGCGGCCACCACGTCCGGCACGACCTGCCCCTCGCCGCGGCGGCCGCGAGCCACCTCCGGACCCGTGTGGCGGCCCCGCTCGGACCGCATCCGCTGCTCGTCGAGGCCCTGTACGAGCGCCTCGTCGAGGCCGGCTGGCGGGACGAGGACGGCACGAGCCGCAACGCCGCCGTCGTGCTCGCCGCCGCCGGGTCACGCGACCCCGACTCGGACGTCGACGCGCGCCGTACCGCCGCCATGCTCAGCGACCGCCTCGGCGGGGTCCCCGTCGTCCCCGCGTACGCGTCGGCGGCCAGGCCGGACGTGCCGGCCGCCCTGCGCGCACTCGCCGCACGCGGCCGCCACCGGGTGGCCCTCGCCTCGTACTTCACGGCACCCGGCCGCTTCGCGACCGTCTCGGCCGCCGCAGCACCGGGCATCGCCGCCGCACCGCTCGGCGCGCACCCGGCGATGGCACGTCTCCTGCTGCACCGCTACGACAAGGCCCTGACCGGTGAGGCGCCCGCCTACGGCGCCCTGACGCACCCGCAGCTCCTGGCCTCCGCCTGACCCTCCCCGTCAGTCCGTCCGTCTAATCTCGGGGACATGGACGGTACGCACGACCCCAGGGACACGCCGTACGGCGCAGCTGACACCGAGCGCTGGGACACCGAGCCCGACAAACGGCCC
Source organism: Streptomyces sp. NPDC060209 (assembly GCF_042728155.1). NCBI lineage: Bacteria > Bacillati > Actinomycetota > Actinomycetes > Kitasatosporales > Streptomycetaceae > Streptomyces > Streptomyces sp. NPDC060209. Next base: position 83,574 of record NZ_JBHWZS010000002.1, on the reverse strand, counting down.
GGCCGCACCGCGTTCCAGCGCGACCGGGCGCGGGTGCTCCACTCCGCCGCCCTGCGCAGGCTCGCCGGCAAGACCCAGGTCGTCACGCCCGGCACCCGGAGCGGGGCCTGGGACGCCAGCCCGCGCACCCGCCTCACCCACTCCCTGGAGTGCGCCCAGGTCGGCCGGGAGCTCGGTGCCGCCCTCGGCTGCGACCCCGACCTCGTGGAGGCGGCCTGCCTCTCCCACGACATGGGCCACCCGCCCTTCGGCCACAACGGCGAACAGGCGCTCAACGACTTCGCGTCGGACTGCGGCGGCTTCGAGGGCAACGCCCAGTCGCTGCGGCTGCTGACCCGACTCGAACCCAAGCGCTTCGTCCGCGACCCCCGCAGCGGTGAGCTCGTCAGCGTCGGGCTCAATCTCACCCGGGCCGCCCTGGACGCCGCCACCAAGTACCCCTGGCCCCGGGGCGCGCACCCCACCGACCCCGGCTCACCGAAGTTCGGGGTGTACGAGGACGACCTGCCGGTCTTCGCCTGGGCCCGCAAGGGGGCGCCGCAGGACGGCAGATGCTTCGAGGCCCAGGTCATGGACTGGTCCGACGACGTCGCCTACTCGGTCCACGACTTCGAGGACGGACTGCACGCCGGACACATCGACCCCGGCTGCCTCTTCTCCGGGCCGGAGCGCGCGGAGATCTGGGACGTCGCCATCGGCCGTTACGTCCCGGCGGACACCGACCCCCAGGAGCTCGCCGACGCCCTCGACCGGCTCACCGCCCAGGAGTGGTGGCCGCACGGCTACGACGGCACCGCGGTCGCCCAGGCCCGGCTGAAGGACGCGACGAGCCAGCTCATCGGCAGGTTCTGCCTCGCAGCCGAGGCCGCGACCCACGCCGCGTACGGGCCCGGACGACTCGGCAGATACGGCGCCGAGCTCATCGTCCCGCGCGAGGTCCGCAACGAGTGCGCCGTGCTCAAGGCCGTCGCGGACCGTTACGTCATGCAGCGTGCCGAACAGGAGGTCATCCGCGCCGGGCAGCGGATCGTCATCGCCGAGCTCGCCGCCGCCCTCACCGCACGCGCGCCCGAAGGACTCGAGCCGCAGTTCCGCGCCCTGTACGCGGCGGCGCCCGACGACCGGGCCCGCAAGAGGGTCCTCGTCGACCAGATCGCCGCACTGACGGACGCCTCCGCGCGGTCCCTTCACGGAACACTCACGGGCGCCCGGCAGACTGGACCATGACCGGGCCACATGCCAGCGGCTGTGACCTGATCGGGGCACACCCTCTTTCGCCATCACGCTGCGTGCGGGACGCTCGCAGGTGGAGGCGCCGCGCAGCCAAGTACCGAGGAGGCATCAAGTGGTCGACGCACATCGGACGTTCGTCATCATCGGCGGAGGACTCGCCGGAGCGAAGGCGGCCGAGACACTCCGGGCGGAGGGTTTCAGCGGCCGGGTGATCCTCATCGGCGACGAGCGCGACCATCCGTACGAGCGGCCTCCTCTGTCCAAGGGCTATCTGCTGGGCAAGGACGAACGGGACTCCGTCTTCGTCCACAGGACCGCCTGGTACGCGGGCGCCGACATCGAGCTCCACCTCGGCCAGGTGGTCACCTCCATCGACCGGGAAGGCCGGTCCGTCCAACTCGGCGACAACACCGTCGTCCACTACGACAAGCTGCTGCTCGCCACGGGCGCCGAGCCCCGCCGCCTCGACATCCCGGGCACCGACCTGGTCGGCGTCCACCATCTGCGTCGTCTCGCCCACTCCGACCGGCTGCGCAACGTCCTCGCGGCCCTCGGCCGCGACAACGGACACCTGGTGATCGCCGGAGCCGGCTGGATCGGCCTGGAGGTCGCCGCGGCGGCCCGCGGCTACGGCGCCGAGGTCACCGTCGTCGCCCCCTCGGCGACCCCGCTGCACCACGTCGTCGGCCCGGAGGTCGGCCAGATCTTCACCGATCTGCACGCCGAGCACGGCGTCCGCTTCCACTTCGGCGCCCGCCTCACAGAGATCACCGGGGAGGACGGCCTGGTCCTCGCCGCCCGTACCGACGACGGCGAGGAGCACCCCGCCCACGACGTGCTCGCCGCGATCGGCGCGGCCCCGCGCACCTCGCTCGCCGAGGCCGCCGGGCTCGACATGGCGGACCGGGCCCAGGGCGGCGGTGTCGTCGTCGACGCCTCGCTGCGCACCTCCGACCCGCACATCTACGCCGCCGGGGACATCGCGTCCGTGGACCATCCGCTCTTCGGCGGGCGGCTGCGCGTGGAGCACTGGGCGAACGCCCTGAACAGCGGACCCGCCGCCGCGAAGGCCATGCTGGGCCAGGACGTGACGTACGACCGGGTGCCGTACTTCTTCTCCGACCAGTACGACCTCGGGCTGGAGTACTCGGGCTGGGCGCCGCCCGGTTCGTACGACCAGGTCGTCATCCGGGGCGATGCCGGCAAGCGCGAGTTCATCGCCTTCTGGCTGAAGGACCGCCGGGTCCTCGCCGGGATGAACGTCAATGTGTGGGACGTCACCGAGGACATCCAGAAGCTGATCAAGGCCGCCCGGCCGGTCGACCCGGACACCCTGGGCGACCCGTCGGTGCCCCTGGATTCCCTGCTCTGACCGGTGGCCCGGACATCCGGGACGTCCGGCGCCCGGGGGCGGTGCCCCCGCTGCCGGCCGGTCCCGGATGTCCGGCCCCACCCGTAGACTTCACCCGTGGCAGGCAGGATCAATGACGACGACGTGAAGGCGGTCCGGGACGCGGTCCCGATCGACGCCGTCGTGTCCGAGTACCTTCAGCTGCGCAACGCGGGCGGCGGAAACCTCAAGGGTCTCTGCCCCTTCCACGACGAGAAGTCCCCCTCCTTCCAGGTGAGCCCGGGCAAGGGCCTGTTCCACTGCTTCGGCTGCCAGGAGGGCGGCGACACGATCGCCTTCGTGATGAAGATCGATCACCTCACCTTCTCCGAGACGGTCGAGCGCCTCGCCGCCAAGGCGGGCATCACCCTGCGGTACGAGGAGGGCGGCTACAACCCCTCCCACCAGCGCGGCGAGCGGATCCGGCTGGTCGAGGCACACAAGATCGCCGCCGATTTCTACCGCGAGCAGCTGAACGGCCCCGAAGCCGAGATCGGCCGGAAGTTCCTCGCCGAACGCGGCTTCGACCAGGACGCGGCGGCCCACTTCGGCGTCGGCTACAGCCCGGCGGGCTGGGACCACCTCACCCGCTATCTGCGCGGCAAGGGCTTCAGCGACAAGGAGCTCATCAGCTCCGGCATCTCCCAGGACGGCCGCCGCGGCCCCATCGACCGCTTCCGCGGCCGGCTGATGTGGCCGATCAGCGACACCTCCGGAGAGATCGTCGGCTTCGGCGCCCGCAAGCTCCGCGACGACGACAACGGCCCGAAGTACCTCAACACCCCCGAGACCTCGATCTACAAGAAGTCCCAGGTGCTGTACGGCATCGACCTGGCCAAGAAGGACATCGCCAAGGCGAGCCGGGCCGTCGTGGTCGAGGGCTACACCGACGTGATGGCCTGCCACCTCGCCGGGATCACCACGGCCATCGCCACCTGCGGGACGGCGTTCGGCGGCGACCACATCAAGATCCTCCGCCGGCTCCTGATGGACAACGGCAGCGCCCGGGTGATCTTCACCTTCGACGGTGACGCAGCAGGTCAGAAGGCCGCCCTGCGCGCCTTCGAGGACGACCAGAAGTTCGCCGCCGAGACCTACATCGCGATCGCCCCGGACAACATGGACCCGTGCGACCTGCGGCTCGCCAAGGGCGACGACGCCGTCCGCGACCTGGTCGAGCCCCGCACCCCGCTCTTCGAATTCGCGCTCCGCCAGATCGTCGGCCGCTACGACCTGGAGACCCCGGCCGGCCGCGCCGCGGCCCTGGACGAGGCCGCGCCCGTCGTCGCCAAGATCAAGACGAGCAGTGTGCAGCGAGAGGTGGCCGTCCAGCTCGCCGGCTTCGTCGGCATCCTCGACCAGGAATTCGTCGTCCACCGGGTCAACCAGCTCGCCCAGTGGGCCCGCGGGCGGGGAGAGCAGCGAGGACCCGGGCCGGCCTCGCGCAAGGGCGCGCAGCGCCAGCAGGTCCAGGCCCCCGCTGCCCAGTCCGGCCCCGCGCTCAATCTCCGCAGCCCCGCCCACCGCACTGAGCGCGAGCTGCTCAAGCTCGCCCTGCAGAAGCCCGCGCTGGTGTCGCCCGCATTCGACGCCTACGGCATCGACGAGTTCACCGCCCCGCCGTACGCGGCGGTGCGCCAGTGCATCGCGGAGGCCGGCGGCGCCGAGCTGGGCGTCGCCGAGACCCGCGAGTACCTGGTCCAGGTGCTCGACGCCACCCCCGACGACACGGTGCGCAAGCTCGTCACAGAGCTCGCGGTCGAGGTCTTCCACGGCAAGTCCATCGACGAGTCGTACGCCGGCCAGCACCTGGTCAAGGTCCGCCTCCGCGCCGTCGACCGCAGGATCGACGACGTCCAGGGCAGCCTCGCCCGCCTCGGCAGCAATGTCGCCCCGGAGCACCTGGCCGCCGCTCAGAACGAGGTCTGGGTCCTCCAGCAGTACGCCCAGTCGCTGCGGAGCCACGGCGCCGACGCCCTCTGAGCCGGATCAGCACCCCGTTACGCTCCGGACGCAAAAAGTCACCGCACGCCCCTCGTGGCGGTGATGTGTCGTACCCCACACTGGGTGGCGGTGCCTGAGTCATCGGAGCGCGACCGGTCCGTCCGGGACGGACCTCCATCCCCGCGATCCGGCAGCGATCACCTGGAGGTCGCCCCCGTGCAGACCCGGACCGTGCCGACCACGACCGAGCATGTCCCGGCGATTCCCGCGCAGAACCGGGTCACACGTCACCCGGAGACGGCGGGCACGCCCGAACCGGTACTGGAGGAACCGGTGGAGGCCCCGGAGCTCCCGGAGCCGCGGAGCCGTCCGGAAGCAGGCGGCCCGACGTCCGACCTCTTCCGCCAGTACTTACGGGAGATCGGACGGATACCGCTGCTCAGCGCCGCCGAGGAGGTGGACCTCGCCCGCTGCGTCGAGGCGGGGCTCTTCGCCGAGGAACGGCTCGCCGGCACCCCTGACCCCGACTCCCGGCTCGCCTTCGATCTGGACCGGCTCGTGGTCATGGGGCGGATGGCGAAACGCCGGCTCATCGAGGCCAACCTCCGCCTCGTGGTCTCCGTGGCCAAACGCTACGTGGGCCGGGGCCTGACCATGCTCGACCTGGTCCAGGAGGGGAACCTCGGACTGATCAGGGCGGTCGAGAAATTCGACTACGCACGGGGCTACAAGTTCTCCACCTACGCGACCTGGTGGATCCGTCAGGCGATGTCCCGCGCACTGGCCGACCAGGCCAGGACCATAAGAGTCCCGGTGCACGTCGTCGAGCTGATCAACCGGGTCGTGCGCGTCCAGCGCCGCATGCTCCAGGAACGCGGCTACGAGCCCACCCCCGAAGAGGTCGCGGCCCAGCTCGACCTGACGCCCGAACGCGTCGGCGAGGTCCTGCGTCTCGCCCAGGAACCCGTGTCCCTGCACGCCCCCGTGGGCGAGGAGGACGACGTCGCCTTCGGTGACCTCATCGAGGACGGTGACGCCGCCTCACCCGTGGAGTCCGCGGCCTTCCTGCTGCTGCGCGAACACCTGGAGGCGGTGCTCTCCACGCTCGGGGAACGGGAGAGGAAGGTCGTCCAGCTGCGCTACGGACTGGACGACGGGCGGCCCCGCACGCTCGAGGAGATCGGCAGGATCTTCGGCGTGACACGCGAACGCATCCGCCAGATCGAGTCCAAGACCCTCGACAAGCTGCGGGACCACGCCTTCGCCGACCAGCTCCGCGGCTATCTGGACTGAGCGGCACGGCGGGGGGCGGGGACCGCCCTCACGAGCCGTCCCCGCCCCCGTTCCCCTCGTCACGCCGCCGGACGGAGCCGTCAGTCGACCTCGGCCAGGGCCTGGGCGAACTGTGCCGCGTAGAGCCGGGCGTAGGCACCCTCGGCCGCCAGGAGCTCGTCGTGCGTGCCCTGTTCGACGATCGAGCCGTTCTCCATCACCAGGATCATGTCCGCGTCCCGGATGGTGGAGAGCCGGTGCGCGATCACGAAGCTCGTACGGCCGTGGGCCAGCCGCGCCATCGCCTTCTGGATCAGGACCTCGGTACGGGTGTCCACCGAGCTGGTCGCCTCGTCGAGCACCAGGATCACCGGGTCGGACAGGAACGCCCGCGCGATGGTGATCAGCTGCTTCTCGCCCGCGCTGACCCCGGCACCCTCGTCGTCGATCACCGTGTCGTAACCGTCGGGCAGCGTACGGATGAAACGGTCGGCGTGGGCCGCCCGCGCAGCCTCCTCGATCTCCTCCCGGGTCACGTCGCGCGAGGCACCGTAGGCGATGTTCTCCGCGATCGTGCCGCCGAACAGCCAGGTGTCCTGGAGCACCATGCCTATGCCCGACCGGAGTTCGTCGCGCGACATCTTCGCCGCGTCGACCCCGTCGAGGGTGATCCGGCCGCCCGACACCTCGTAGAACCGCATCAGCAGGTTGACCAGCGTCGTCTTGCCGGCGCCGGTCGGGCCGACGATCGCGACCGTGTGGCCGGGCTCGACGCTCAGCGAGAGATCCTCGATGAGCGGCTTCTCCGGGTCGTACCGGAAGGACACGTTCTCCAGCGAGACGCTGCCGCGCAGCTCCTCCGGCCGCTCGGCCGGATCGGGGTCGGGAGCCTGCTCCTCGGCGTCCAGCAGGCCGAAGACCCGCTCGGCCGACGCGATGCCCGACTGCACCAGGTTCGCCATCGAGGCGACTTGCGTCAGCGGCATCGAGAACTGCCGCGAGTACTGGATGAACGCCTGCACGTCACCGATCGACAGCGCGCCCGACGCCACGCGCAGCCCGCCGACGACGGCGACCAGCACATAGTTCAGGTTCGACACGAACATCATCAGCGGTTGCATGATCCCGCTGTTGAACTGGGCCTTGAACCCGGCCTCGTACAGCGCGTCGTTCTGCTCGGCGAAGTCCCTCGCGGACTCCTCCTGCCGCCCGAAGACCTTCACCAGGGTGTGGCCGGTGTACATCTCCTCGATGTGGGCGTTGAGCTTGCCCGTCACCTTCCACTGCGCCACGAAGTGCGGCTGCGACCGCTTGCCGACCCGCGCCGCGACGAACACCGACAGCGGGATCGTCACCAGCGCGACCAGGGCCAGCAGGGGCGAGATCCAGAACATCATGATCAGCACGCCGACGATGGTCAGCAGTGAGTTGATGAGCTGGCCCATCGTCTGCTGCATCGTCTGCGAGATGTTGTCGATGTCGTTCGTCGCGCGGCTCAGCACCTCGCCGCGCTGCCGCCGGTCGAAATAGGACAGCGGGAGCCGTGCCAGCTTGGTCTGCAGGTCCTCGCGCAGCTGGAAGACGACCCGGTTGATCACCCGGATCGACAGCCGGGTCGACACCAGCATCAGCAGTCCCGCGCCGACGTAGACCACCAGCGCCGCCAGCAGGACCTGGCCCACCGCACCGAAGTCGATGCCCTCGCCCGGGGTGAAGTCCACCCCGGTCAGCATGTCGGCGAGCCCGCCGTTGCCCTGCTCGCGCAGGCCGTCGATGGCCTGCTCCTTCGTCGTGCCGTCCGGCATCTGCCGTCCGACGACACCCCCGAAGATCAGGTCCGTGGCCCCGCCGAGGATCTTGGGCCCCACGACGGAGAGCGCCACGCTCAGCGTCCCGGCGCCCAGCATCAGATACAGCGAGGACTTCTCCTTGCTGAACCTTCTCAGCAGCCGCTTCCCGGACCCCTTGAAGTCCATGGACCGCTCGGTGGGCCCTCCGGCCATCATCCGTCCGCCCGGTCCTGCCATCAGGCGGCCTCCGCTTCCGTCAGCTGGGAGAGCACGATCTCCCGGTAGGTTTCGTTGCCTTCCATCAGCTCGTGATGGCTTCCCGTCCCGACGACCCGGCCCTCGTCCAGCACCAGGATCCGGTCGGCGTCACGGATCGTGGAGACCCGCTGGGCCACGATCACCACGGTCGCCCCCGCCGTCTCGCGGGACAGCGCGCCGCGCAGCGCGGCGTCCGTCGCGTAGTCCAGGGCCGAGAACGAGTCGTCGAAGAGATAGATCTCCGGCTGCTGCACCAGCGTCCGCGCGATCGCGATCCGCTGCCGCTGGCCGCCGGAGACGTTCGTGCCGCCCTGCGAGATCGGCGCGTCGAGGCCGTGCTCCAGCCGCTCCACGAAGTCCTTCGCCTGCGCCACCTCCAGCGCGTGCCACAGCTCCTCGTCGGTCGCGTCCGGATTGCCGTAGCGCAGATTCGTCGCGACCGTCCCCGAGAACAGGTACGGCTTCTGCGGGACCAGGCTGACGGTCTTCGCGAGCAGGACCGGATCCAGCGTCCGCACGTCCGTACCGTCGACGAGTACATCGCCGTCCGTCGCGTCGAACAGCCGCGGTACGAGTCCGAGCAGCGTCGACTTCCCGCTGCCCGTCGACCCGATGATCGCGGTCGTCTCCCCGGGCCTCGCCACGAGATCGACCGAGCGCAGCACCGGCTCCTCGGCGCCCGGGAAGCGGAACTCCGCGCCCCGTATCTCCAGATGGCCGTGCTTGAGCAGCTTCGTGACCGGAGCGGTTGGCGGCACCACGCTCGAGTCGGTCTCCAGGACCTCCTGGATGCGTTCGGCACAGACCTCGGCGCGCGGCACCATGATGAACATGAAGGTGGCCATCATCACCGCCATGACGATCTGCATCAGATAGGCGAGGAACGCGGTCAGCGCCCCGATCTGCATCCCGCCGCTGTCGATGCGGTGCGCCCCGAACCAGACCACGGCGATGGACGACAGGTTCACCACCGTCATCACCGTCGGGAACATGAGGGCCATCAGCCGTCCCGTCGACACCGCGACGTCCGTCAGCTCCGTGTTGGCGCCGCGGAAGCGTTCCTCCTCGTAGCCGTCGCGGTTGAAGGCGCGGATGACGCGGTTTCCGGTGATCTGCTCGCGCAGCACGCGGTTCACCGTGTCCAGCCGTACCTGCATCGTGCGGAACAGCGGCCGCATCCTCCGCACGATGAGGCTCACCGAGATGCCGAGGACGGGCAGCACGGCCAGCAGCACCGCCGACAGCGGGACGTCCTGGCCGAGCGCCATGATGACGCCGCCGACACACATGATGGGCGCCGACACCATGAGGGTGAACGCCATCAGGACGAGCATCTGGACCTGCTGCACGTCATTGGTCGTACGGGTGATCAGCGACGGAGCGCCGAACCGGCCCAGCTCGCGCGCGGAGAACGACTGAACCCGGCCGAAGACCGACGCCCGCACGTCGCGTCCGAGCGCGGACGCCGTCCGGGCCCCGTAGTAGACCGCCCCGATGTTGCAGACGATCTGGATGACACTGACGGCGATCATCACGCCGCCGAATTCCAGGATGTAACCCGTGTCACCCTGCACGACACCGTTGTCGATGATGTCCGCGTTGAGGCTGGGCAGATAGAGGCTTGCGCAGGTCTGGAGGAGCTGGAGCAGCACCAGCAGCACGATGGGACGTCTGTACGGACCCAGATAGGTCCGTAGGAGTTTTATGAGCACACGAGTCTCTCGGAGTCGGCGGATGGCAGAGGCCGATCCATACTCCGGCACTCCGGTCCACGACCGCCAACGCTTTTGCTCAAGCCCGGGTCAAATTCCGGGACTCGCTCCTCAGACGGTTCCGCCGAACGCCCCGGGGTGGATCTGGTCCCGGGTCGCCCCGTACTGCTGGCGCACCGCGCGGCCCACCGCGAGCTCCTCACCCGGCTCCAGCACCTGCGCCGCCGCACCCTGCCAGGCCGGGGGAGTGCGCGGATCGAGCGTCCCCTGCGAGACCCCCAGGGCCCACGCCGCCTGCCGGGCCGCACCCAGCGCCGCGTACTCGGCGGGCTGCGGCACGACGACCTGGGTGCCGAACACCGCGGGCGCCAGCGCCTGTACGGCGGGCAGTTCGGCGGCCGCGCCCAGCAGGAACACCCGCCGCGCCTCCACGCCCCGGTCCCGCAGCACGTCCAGCGCGTCGGCCAGCGAGCACAGCATCCCCTCGAAGGCGGCCCGCGCCAGGTGCTCGGGCTTCATCGACTCACGCCGCAGCCCGCTCAGGGTTCCCGCGGTGTGCGGCAGATGCGGGGTGCGCTCACCCTCCAGATACGGCAGCAGGACGAGGCCCGAGGCCCCCGGCGTCGACTTCAGCGCCAGGGCGGACAGTTCGTCCAGTCCTTCCAGGCCCAGCATCTCCGCCGTACCGCGCAGTGCGCGGACGGCGTTCGACGTGTGGACCACCGGCAGATGCATGCCGGTGGCGTCGGCGAAGGAGGTGATCATCCCCGTCGGGTCGGCCAGCGCCTCGTGGTGCACGGCCATCACCGAGCCCGAGGCCCCCAGTGAGACGACGGCGTCCCCGACGGCGACGCCCAGCCCGAAGGCTGCGGCCATCGTCTCGCCGGTGCCCGCCGAGATCAGCAGCCCTTCCGGCGTCGTCCCGGCGGCGTCGGCCGGGCCGAGGACCTCGGGCAGCGCGGCCTGGTGGCCGAGCGCCAGCTCCACGAGATCGGGCCGGTAGGAACCGGAACCCGCCGACCAGTAACCGGTGCCGGACGCGGCACCGCGGTCCGTCGTCCGTCGGGCGGGCCGGCCGAGGAGCTGCCACACCAGCCAGTCGTGCGGCTGCAGGACCGCGGCGACCCGCTGCGCGTTCTCCGGCTCGCTCCGCACCAGCCAGCGCAGTTTCGCCACGGGCTGCGAGGCCTGCGGCACTGCCCCGACGGCCTCGGCCCAGGGCTGCCGCCCTCCGAGCCCGTCGATCAGATCGGCCGCGGCCGCCTGCGCCCGCCTGTCGTTGCCGAGCAGCGCCGGCCGCACGAGATTGCCCTGGTGGTCCAGCGGCACCAGCCCGTGCTGCTGCGCGGACACACCGATGGCCTGCACGCCTTCGAGCAGCCCTCCGGAGGCCGCCTCACCGAGTGAGAGCAGCCACGCCTGCGGATCCACCTCGGAGGCCTTCGCCTCGATGGGATGCGCGGCGTACCCCTGCCGCAGCACCTCACCGGAGTCCGTGTCGCAGACGACGATGTGCGTGAAGGCGGATGAACTGTCCAAGCCGGCCACTATGCCCATGGACAAGATTCTGCCGCACCCGCGGACCGTTCCCGTACCGGACCGCTCCCGTGACGGGAACCGCCCGGCACGGGAGCGGGCCTCAGGTGTTCGTCGTACCCCAGTCGTCGCTGCCGTTGTGGCCGCTGCGCTCCCGCAGCGAGCGCACCCGGTCGGAGACGGACACGGGGACCTTGTCCCCGACCTTCTCGCTCACCGAGTGGTACGCCTTGCCGGCGAAGTCCCGGCTGCCGTGCGCGGCGGACTCCGCCGCGTTCCTCACAGCGGGATTCTCGGCCAGCGTCTGCGCGGCCTTCTTCAGCTGCTCGTAACGCTCGCGCCCGGCTCGCGTGCCGAGCACGTAACCGAGCGCCACTCCGGCGATGAACGTGAGCCGGTACCGCATGGGTGCCACCCTTCCTTCGCTCCGTGCGACGTGTGCTGCCCGCCTACCCGCAGACACCCGAGATCACCCCGGGGGATACCGATTGGCGGAGCACCCCCCTGCTTGCGCTAATGTATGTGTCGCAGCGAACGCGCGCCGCTCGGCAGCAGCCAGGCAGGTACGATTCGAGGCAACGCAGCAATCCCCTGTAGCTCAATTGGCAGAGCAGCCGGCTGTTAACCGGCAGGTTACTGGTTCGAGTCCAGTCGGGGGAGCGCGATCCCCTGTAGCTCAATTGGCAGAGCATTCGGCTGTTAACCGGAGGGTTACTGGTTCGAGTCCAGTCGGGGGAGCGATACGGAAAAGGGCCCTTCGGGGTCCTTTTTCGTGTGCCCGCGAGGGGCCGGTCCGTGACTCTTTCGGAGTGATTCCGTACGGCCTGGAACCGGGCAGCACGCTGCGAGGTCTTCATGGTCACGCGAAGCCGACCATCCGCAGCAGGAGATCGTATGACCGGCTATGCTGCGGCAGACGGCGCGCACACTTGTACGCGCCACGCCGAAACGGGGCGGTAGCTCAGCCGGTTAGAGCAGCGGACTCATAATCCGTCGGCCGTGGGTTCGAGTCCCACCCGCCCCACCAAGGTTTCACAGGCAGGAACGTTTCTACTGCCGCAACGCCGGGCCGAATGCCCGTGCCCCCGCAAGAGCGCCCCCCGTGAGAGCGGGCCCGTGCGGGCAGTCTCGCCCCTTCCCTTCCCTGGCGCCGCGCCGGTCACCGGATCGTACGACTGGCTCGTCCACTGCGGAGGGGCCGTCTGCGGCTGTGTCAGCTGAAGGCGCGGCGGTAGCTGTGCGGGCTGACGCCGGTCGTCTTCTTGAAGCGGTCACGGAAGGCGGTCGGTGAGCCGAAGCCGACCTGCGCGCCGATGCGTTCCACCGTGTGGTGGGTGGACTCCAGGAGGTGCTGGGCCTGGCGGATGCGGGCGCGGTGGAGCCACTGGAGGGGGGTCGTGCCGGTCTGTTCGCGGAAGCGGCGGATCAGCGTCCTGGTGCTGGTTCCGGCGTGGGCCGCGATGTCGGTGAGGGTGAGCTCGGTGGCGAGGTTCTCCTGGAGCCAGCCGAGAAGGGGGTCGAGCGTGCTCCCCCGAGGGGTGGGCGCGTAGTCGTGGACGATGAACTGCGCTTGTCCGCCCTCGCGTTCCAGCGGCATGACGGACAGCCGGGCCGCGTAGGCGGCGACGGCGGATCCGTAGTCCTTGCGGATCATGTGCAGGCACAGGTCCAGGCCGGCGGCGGCGCCGGCCGACGTGAGGATCTGGCCGTTGTCGACGTACAGGACACCGGGGTCGACCTCGACGTCCGGGTACGAGGCGGCCAGGAGGTCGGCCGCGATCCAGTGGGTGGTGGCCCGCAGACCGTCCAGAAGCCCCGTGGCGGCCAGCGGGAACGTGCCCGAGCAGATGGACGCGATGCGTGTGCCGTCCTGGGCGGCGGCCCGCAGTGCGTCGCGGACGGCGGGGCTGATCGGTGCCGCCGGGTCGGCGGTGCCGGGCACGATGATCGTGTCCGCGCCCGCGAGCCCTTCCAGCCCCCAGGGCGCGCGCAGGGTGAAAGAACCCGTGTCCGTCTCGGGCTGCTCGGCGCACACACGGATCTGGTAGCCGGGACGGCCGTCGGGGAGGAGCGTGCGGGTGAAGACCTCGATCGGGGTGGAGAGGTCGAACGGGATCACCTTGTCCAGCACGAGGACGGCAACGGTATGCATGGCGCGAAGATACCTGTCCGCCGGATGGCCGCCAGCGCCCAGGGATCAGAGAATCCGTTGTAGTCCCAGCTCAGGAGGCCATGGCTGACCATGGCGCTATCCCGTTGGTATGTGGCGTTCACGCCTGTGGGAGGCAGGGGCGCGGCGGATTAGCGTCGGAGGCGAACCCGGCGCGGACCGGGCCGCCCGGACCCCGAGGACTCTCCCCATGCACGCCCAGATCGTCCTGTTCGACGGTTTCGACCCCCTCGACGTCATCGCGCCGTACGAAGTTCTCCACGCCGGCGGCGCCGCCTCCGGCGGGATGGTGACCGTGGAGCTCGTGTCCGCCGAAGGACCGCGCGAGGTGGTCAGCGGCACCGGGGCCCTGGCGCTGCGCGCCACGGCCGCGCTGGACCCCGCACGAGCGGGCCTGATCCTCGTCCCCGGGGCCTCGGGCCGCGTCGGCGAACCCGGCGAGGTGCCCGAGCACGAACTGGGCGCCGGGCAGTGGCAGCAGGACGAATTCATCCCGGTGCTGCTGGGCCGCACGCTGACCACCGAGCTGCCCGCTCTGCTGAGGGAAGCGGTGGACAATCCCGAAGTGATCGTCGGCGCGGTGTGCGGCGGCTCGCTCGTCCTGGCCATGGCCGGCCTCCTGGAGGGCCGGCACGCCACCACCCACCACATGGGTCTGGACATGCTCGACGCCACCGGCGTCCACGCGGTGCGGGCACGCGTCGTCGACGACGGCGACGTCATCACAGGTGCGGGCGTCACCTCCGGACTCGACCTGGCCCTCCACCTCCTGGAGCGCGAGGTGGGCCCGCAGATCGCCCACGCCGTCGAGGAGCTGTTCGCCCACGAGCGACGCGGCATCGTCTGGCGTGCCCAGGGGCCGGCCGCCGCCGCCCTCTGACGAACGCCTCCGCCCGCTCGCCCCACACCTCACCGAAGGAAAGTGCACATGCCCGTCGAAGGCACCTGGGACCTGTCCGTCGCCACGCCCATCGGCTCGATCGAGGCCGTCGTCGAACTACGCCGTGAGGGCGGCGTCCTGTCCGGGGTCGCCCACGGCGCGGGGGAGGAGGTCCCGCTGAGCGATGTCGCCCTCGACGGCGACCGTCTCACCTGGAAGCAGGCCGTCACCAAGCCCATGCGCCTGAACCTGTCCTTCGCCGTGACGGTCACCGGCGACACCCTGGCCGGTACCTCAAAGGCCGGAAGGCTGCCCGCCTCCAAGGTCACCGGCCGGCGCCGCACCGCCTCGGCGGCCGAGGAAGTCCGACGATGACGAAGTCTTCGTCTCCCCGCACGTCCTGGCCGCGGTCCTGGCCATCCCCGAACCGGTGCCCTCGAAACGGGGTGACGTCAGCGCCGTCCCCGGCGGTAGGCCAGCACGATTCCGACAGCGGCGAGAGCCACCACCACGACGACGAACCAGGGCGGCATCAGGTCGAGCCCCTTGTAGCCCAGCGTTCCGCCGGCAGGCATGGGTCCTCCTCGTGGACGCCCTCCACAGGGCGCCGTCCACCTCACGCGTGCCCGGGAACTCCGCCGACAGACCACCGTCCCGGCGCGAATCGAGCCGTACGGTGCCGGAGCGGTCCTGCCAGGTAGTCGTGAGATCGGGTCCTCACAGGTGCCGGTCCGGCTCCCCGGACGGGGTCGCTACCATCCCGTGTGACCGAAAAAGCCAAACAAGGTGTACCTCGCACACGCATACTCGCCGACCTGACGCCACTGCGTTCCTCCCCCGACTACCGGCGGCTCTGGTACGGGAACACCGTTTCCTGGATAGGGCAGGGCATGACGGCGCTGGCCGTCTCCCTCCAGGTCTACGACATCACCGGGTCCGCGTTCTCCGTCGGGCTGATCGGTCTCTGCTCGCTCGTCCCGCTGGTGCTCCTCGGGCTGTACAGCGGGGCGGTCGCCGACACCGTCGACCGGCGCAAGCTGGGGCTCTTCAGCGCCACCGGATCGTTCCTGCTCTCCGTCGTGCTGGCCGCGGTGACCTTCGCCGGGGTCGAGCACGTGGGGCTGCTCTACGTGGTCGTCGCCCTCCAGGCCGTGTGCTTCGCGCTCAACTCCCCGGCCCGCAGCTCGATGATCGCCCGGCTGCTCCCGGCCGAACAGCTGCCCGCGGCCAACGCGCTCAACGCCATGACATCCACCACCGGCGGCCTGGCCGGGCCGATGCTCGGCGGCCTCATCGTCGGCTGGTGGGGATACAGGGCGGCCTACACCGTCGACGCCGTCACCTTCACCGCCTCGCTGTACGCGATGTGGCGGCTGCCCTCGATGCTGCCCGACCGGGCGGAGGGGGAGAAGGGCGCCAAGCGGGCGTCCGTCCTGGACGGTCTGCGCTTCCTCGGCACCAGGCCCAATCTGCGGATGACCTTCTTCAGCGACCTGAGCGCCATGGTGCTCGCCCACCCGCGCGCCCTCTTCCCGGTGGTCGCCGTGGTCTGGTTCGGCGGCGACGCCAAGACCACCGGACTGCTGGTAGCCGCCCCGGCACTGGGAGCCCTGCTCGGCAGCGTGTTCTCGGGCTGGCTGAGCCGCATCCGGCGGCACGGGCTCGCGGTGCTGATCGCCGTGTGCGGCTGGGGCGGGGCCATCGCCGTGTTCGGGCTCACCCGGCAGCTCTGGCTCGGGCTGGTCCTGCTCGCGCTCGCCGGGTGCGCGGACTCCATCTCGATGGTCTTCCGCAACACCATGCTCCAGGCGGCGGTCCCGGACGACATGCGCGGCCGGCTGCAGGGCGTGTTCATCGTCGTCGTGGCGGGCGGCCCACGGCTCGGCGATCTCGTGGCCGGATCCGTCGCCGACCTGACGTCCCCGGCCGTGGCGGTCACCGGCGGCGGCATCGCCTGTGTGCTGGTGGTGTGCCTGCTCGGGCTGCGCTGGCGCGGCTTCGCCCGGTACGACGCGCGCGATCCGCAGCCCTGAGTGCTGTCCCGTGGAGAGCCTCTCGTCCATTTCTCGATACGGCGCTGTCCGTCATACGGGCGCCGCTTGTCCCCGTGCCCGTGGCGCCGACAGGATGCCCGCATGGTCACAGCTCTCGTGTCACGCCGTCACGTGGATCTCCTGCGCATATCGACCATGCTCTGTCGGGCCGGCTTCCGCTGTCCGTCCTGTCGCTGACGTGACACCCCACCGGCCTCCGCAGCCGGCCTTCTGACGCCTTCGCGTTCCTGCTCTCCACCCGGACACCCCGGCTGGCCGGTGCACCCGTCCACCTGTGCACCCGTACGCCCGTCGTGCGTTCCCCGCCACCGATCCACGAGGACCCGCCATGCCCGAGAACCCGCTCCTGCTCCACTGGTTCCTTCCCACGGGCGGCGACGGCCGCGATCCCGGCGGGGTCACGGCCGTTCAGGGGAGGACCGGCGCGGCCACCCGCCGTCCCGCGGACATCGGCTATCTGACCCAGGTGGCACGCGCCGCCGAACAGGCCGGATTCCACTCGCTGCTGACCCCTGTGGGGCTCGGATGCGTCGATCCGTGGATCCTCACGGCGGCTCTCACCCAGCACACCGACCGCATCGGGTTCCTGGTCGCTTTCCGTGCCGGGTTCGCCAGCCCGACCCTGCTGGCCCAGCAGGCCGACGCCTTCCGGCGGTTCGCCGGCGGGCGGCTCAGGCTCAACGTCGTCACCGGCGGCGACCCGGACGAACAGCGGGCGTACGGCGATCACCTGGCACACGACCAGCGCTACGCGCGCACCGACGAGGTGATGGCCGTCCTGCGTGACCTCCTCGACGGCAAGCGCGTCGACCACAGCGGTGAGCATCTGCGGATCGAGGGCGCCCAGCTCCACGACCCGGCCCTCCAGCACCCCGTCCCCCTCTATTTCGGCGGCGCATCCCCGGCCGCCGAGGCCGTCGCCGCGCGCCGGGCCGACGTACAGCTGCTCTGGGGTGAACCGCCCGCGGCCCTCGCACAGCGCATCGCCCGGCTCCGCGAGGCCGCCCCCGAGCTGCGCTACGGACTACGGCTGCACATCATCAGCCGGGACACCGCCACCGAGGCGTGGGCCGAAGCGGACCGCATCCTCGCGGGCATCGACCCTGAGGCGGTCCGGGCCAGCCAGGAACGGTTCGCCCGCATGGACTCCACCGGGCAGGCCCGGATGGCCGCGCTGCACGGAGGCTCGGCCGACGCCGCGAAGCTGGAGGTCGCCCCGAACCTCTGGGCGGGCATCGGGCTCGTACGGGAAGGGGCAGGCACGGCGCTCGTCGGCTCGCACGACGAGGTGGCCCAACGGCTCCACGAGTACCAGCGCCTGGGGATCGGCGAGTTCATCCTCTCCGGCTATCCGCACCTGGAGGAGGCCTACCGGGTGGGCGAGGAAGTCGCCCCTCGGCTGCGCGCGCTCGTCGCGGGGGCCGGAGCGGCGAACGGGGCGTGACCGCTGCCGGGCCGACGGCCGAGCGGGTGACCCCAGGGCCACCAGGTCCTGGGGCCGCGGCCGGAAGGGTCCGGGAAACCGGTCAGGAGACCTCCGTGACGCTCGGCATCTCGCCCCCGGTCGTCGAGGGGTCGAACAGTGAGAACACCGCGCCCTGCGGGTCCGTCAGGGACGCGAACCGGCCGAACGGGATGGTCATCGGACCGAACCGGAGCTCAGCCCCCAGCGACTTCGCCTTCTCCACCGCCGCATCGCAGTCGGCGACGCCGAAGTAGACGTTCAGATGGGCCGGCACCTGGGGCGGGAACTCCTCTCCCATCTTCATCCGGCCGAGCACCGGGTCGGCGCCCAGGTCGTAGAGCGAGAAGTCGATCGCGGCGTCGTCCAGGTGCTTCACCCCGTACCCGAAGACGCCCGAGAAGAAGGCGTCCGCCTTCGCCGGTTCCCGGGTGTAGACCTCGGCCCAGGCGAAGGCGCCGGGCACCGCCTGCGCCTCGAACCCCTTGTGGCTCGCCGCCTGCCACACCCCGAAGGCCGCCCCGCCGGGGTCGGCGGCCAGCACCATCGTCCCGAAGTCGCCGACCCGCATCGGTTCCACCAGCACATCACCGCCGTGCTCGCGGATCTTCGCGGTGGTGGCGGCGGCGTCCGGTGACGCGAGGTACAGGCACCAGGCGTTCGGTGCCTCCTGGCCCGGCATGGGAGGCGACAGCGCGGCGACCGCCTTGCCGTCCGCATAGGCCTGGGTGTAGTCGCCGTACTCCGGCATCGATTCGGCGTACGTCCAGCCCAGGAGCTCACCGTAGAAACGCTTCGCCCCCTCGAGGTCGCCGAACGTACCGTCGGCCCAGCACGGAGTGCCCTCGGATTCTGCGGCCATGACTCGGACCTTTCTTCAGTCGACGGGTGGTCCTTTTTGTCACGCTAGCCAACCGTCGCCCGAGCGGCGCGCCGAGTGCGTCTCAGCCCTCCGGCCCGGCGGGGCCGACGACCGACCGGGCGATTCCGAGCTCCACCAGGTCCTGGGGGCGCAGCCGGAGCTGGTCGGCGGTGGACCGCACCTCGTCCGGACCGCGCTTCAGGATGGCCGCCGCCAGTTCCGGCGCGATCACCGAGAAGTAACTGTCCGCGGTGACGTGGGTGTTGCCCGGTGCGGCCAGTGCCAGTGCGCCGCCGGAGCCGCCCTCGCCGATCACGAGCGTCGTCACGGGGACACGGGCACCGGCGACCGCCGCGAAGGCGTCGGCGATGGCCGCGCCCGCGCCCGCCCGCTCCGCATCGGCGTCGTTGGCCGCGCCGGGGGTGTCGATCAGGGTGAGTACGGGGAGGCCGAGCCGGTCCGCGAGCCGGATCACCCGGGCAGCCGTGCGGTAGCCCGCCGGGCGGGTCGCGGTGCCGCACTGGGCGGCGTACGCCACCGGCCGCCCGGCGTGCAGGCCCACTCCGCAGAGCAGCCCCGGATCCCTGCCGCCGCAGCGGTCGCCGTTCAGCGGCAGCCGGTGTTCGAAGTACGCGTCCAGATAGGCCTCGGCCCGGGGCCTCGACGCCGCCCGTGCCTGCCGCACCGCGTCCCAGCCGGTCGCGGGCAGCCCCGCGGCCGACAGTGCGACCGGCACCGGGGCGGCCTGCGCCGGGCCCGTGACCGTCAGTGCGGCCAGCCAGCGGCCCAGCGTCCCGGGCAGCTCGTCCGGTGTGACGACCGCGTCGATCTGGCCCGCCGCCAGCTGCCCTTCGGCGGTGTACGCGTACGGATCCGCGTCGGCGGGCCGTACCCGGGAACCCGCGAAACCGATCTGAGCCCCGGGCAGCGCCAGCACCACATCGGCGCCCGCGCCCACCGTGGCCCAGCCGCCGCCGGTCGTCGGATCCCGCAGTACCGCGATCTGCGCCAGCCCTTCGGCCCTCAGGGCGGTGGACGCGCGGGCCACCCGCTGGAGCTGTATCAGCGCGATCATGCCCTCCTGCATCCGGCTGCCCCCGGTGGCGACGAGTGAGACGAGCGGCAGCCGCCGTTCACCCGCCAGCGCGTACGCGGCTTCCAGACGGTCTCCGGTGTGCCCGCCCAGTGAGCCGCCCAGGAAGCCGAATTCGAAGGAGACCAGGACGCACTCCCGGCCGCCGACGACGGCGGTCCCGTAGAGGACGGACTCCTCCTCGCCGGTCCGCGCCGAGGCGCGCGCCCTGGAGTCCCCGTAGCCGCTCCAGCCGAGCGGACCGTCCGGGGGGACGGGGCGCTCGGCGGGACGGTGTTCCGTGAAGCTCCCGGTGACGGCGGAGATCGCCTCCCGCGCCGACAAGCGGTCGCACGAGGTGTCAGACACCGAGCGACCTCTTCATGATCTTGCCCAGCTCGTTGCGCGGCAGCGCGTCGAGGTAGCGGACGACGCGCGGGCGCTTGTGCGGCGCCAGCAGGTCCGCCACATGGTCCGCCAACTCCCGCTCACCGGGGGGCGACCCGGGGTCGTCCGGCACCACCCAGGCGACGATCCGCTCGCCGAGGTCCGCGTCCGGCTCGCCGGTGACGGCCGCCTCACGCACGCCGGGATGGTCCAGCAGGGCGTTCTCGATCTCGCCCGCGCCGATCTTGTAGCCGCCGCTCTTGATGAGGTCGGTGGCCTTGCGGCCGACGATCCTCACGTAGCCGTCGGCGTCGATGGTGGCCATGTCGCCCGTGCGGAAGAAGCCGTCCTCGGTGAAGGCGGCCGCCGTGGCGTCCGGGCGGTTCAGGTAACCGGTGAAGAGGTTCGGTCCGCGCACCTGGATCTCGCCGATGGACGCGGTGTCCCGGAGCACGGTGCCGTCCTCCTCGACGAGCCTGAGCTCCACGCCCGGCAGAGGCGGGCCGACCGTCCCGGCGCGCGGCGCGCCGTCGGCCCGCACACCCGTGTTCATCAGGGTCTCCGTCATCCCGTACCGCTCGATGACCCTGCGGCCGGTGGCCGCGGCGATCCGTTCGTGGTCGTGGACCGGGAGCGCCGCCGAGCCGGAGACCAGCAGCCGGGCGCCCGCCAGGGCCTTCGTGAGGCTTCCGGAGCCGGCCGGATCGGTCAGCGCACCGGCCAGCCGGTGGTACATCGTGGGCACACCGAACAGCATCGTCCCACCGGAGAGCAGCTCCCGGGCCACCCCCTCGGCCGAGAACCGGCCGAGGTGACGCACGGAGCCGCCCCGGCGCAGCGGGCCGAGGACGCCCAGGATCAGCCCGTGCACATGGAACAGCGGCAGGGCGTGGACGAGGACGTCCTCGCCGGTCCACCCCCACGCGTCCTCCAGCGCGTCCAGCGACGCCGCGATCGCCCGGCGGGGCAGGACGGCACCCTTGGGCGGGCCCGTCGTGCCGGAGGTGTAGACGACCAGGGCGGGGGAGTCCTCGGAGGGCTCGGGCAGGCCGGCCTCCGGGGAGCGGGTGGCCGCGGCCGTGCTGACGTCCAGCCGCTCCAGGCCGCCCAGCGCGGGTGGCAGTTCGTCGGCCGCCCCGGCCAGCACCACCGTGGGCGCGCTGTCGGCGACGATGTGCGCGAGCTCCCGCTCACCGGTCTTCGGGTTGAGCGGTACGGCGGGCACCCCCGCCCGCAGTGCCGCCACGACGGCGACGACTGTCTCCGGGGTGGACGTGGCCCAGACGGCGACGCGTCCCGCCCCCGCGATCCGGGCGGCGAGAGAGGCGGAGGCCTCGGCCAACTGTGCGTAGGTCAGGACGTGTTCGCCGAACCGGACGGCCTCGGGGGAGTCCGTACGGCCGGACGCTCCGCGCAGCGCGGGCAGAAGAGAGGTCACGCGGCGAGCCTAGGGGGTCTCCGCAAGGCCGCCCGGCTCCACGGCCGGCCCTCGCGACGGTCATCCGTCGCGCTTGATGGTCCGCATCCGGCCGTAGGCGTACACCGCGCCCGCCAGGGCCAGGTCGGAGAGAAGCATGAAGCCGATCGAGTACGAGTTCTTCGCGCTGTAGATCGCGCCCATGACCAGCGGGGGCACGAATCCGCCGAGCCCGCCCATCGCGCCGACGATGCCGGTCACACTGCCCACCTTGGCCTGCGGAGTCACCTGCGAGACCAGGGCGAAGACGCTGCCGCTCGCGGTGCCGAGCCCGGCCGCCATGCAGAGCAGCGCGATCGTGCCGAGCGGATTCAGCGGCGGGTCGAAGGCCTGGATGATGGCCATCAGGGCTGCCAGCAGCAGCGCCCCGGCCGTGACCAGGGCGGGGTGGATCCGGTCCGACAGCCAGCCTCCGATCGGCCGGAAGACGACCGTGACCAGTGCGAATCCCGCCGCCTTGGTGCCTGCCTCGGTCGGCGACATCTCGTACCAGGTCTTCAGATACGTCGGCAGATACACCCCGAACGCGACGATGCCGCCGAAGCCGATCGCGTACAGCGCGGACAGCTCCCAGGTCACCCGCAGCCGGCCCGCCTGCCCCAGTCGGTGGCCCAGCGAGTCCGTGGGCACCTTGCGGCCCGGGTGGTCGGAGATGAGGACCGCGGCCAGGAGCGAGTACACGAGGAGCGCGCCGGCGACGATCCAGAACGGGAGGTTCACGTCGTGCTTGGCGATCCGCGGCGTGAAGTAGCCGGACAGTGCGACGCCGCCCATGCCCATACCGAACACCCCGAGGGCGAGTCCCCGTTTCGCGGGCGGGAACCACGAGTTGACCAGGGGGATACCGATCGCGAACGTCGTGCCGCCGAGCCCGAGCAGGAAGCCGACGGCCAGCATCGCCCCGTAGCTGTCCTTCGCGGGGATGAGCAGCAGCACCGGGACGATCGTCAGGGCCGAGACGACGGGGAACATCAGCCTGGCGCCGAACTTGTCGGTCAGCGCGCCCGCCGGGATACGGCCGAGCGAGCCGACGAGTACGGGCACCGCCACCAGCAGCGACTGCTGGAAGGAGCTCAGCCCCAGCCGGTCCTTGAAGTCACCCGACAGCGGGGAGATCAGGTTCCACGCCCAGAAGGTGAGCGTGAAGCCGATCGTGGCCATGATCAGGTTCCGGTAGGCGGCGGCGGATTGTTTCCGGTCCGGGGCGGGGGCCTGCTTGGCGGTTGTGTCCACACCGCAAGTCAAGGGCGGAGGGGCGGGCGGAGCACGGCGGGCTGGGCCATCCGGGTAGGGCCTCGCACGGCAGGCGCCCCATGGGCAGAAGGCCTCTCCGCGGCCCCGGGAAGGACCGCTCGCCCGTCGTTTCCCGCCCCGTGCTGCGAGAATCACCGGTATGGACCGGCTGGACAGAGAGATCCTCGGCATTCTCCAGGAGGACGCCCGGATCTCGTACCGCGATCTGGGCGTACGCGTCGGGCTCAGTGCCAACGCGGCGGGCGACCGTGTGCGTCGTATGCGCCGCGACGGGGTGATCCGCGGCTTCACGGTCATCGTCGACCCGGCCGCCGACACCCGTTCGGGCCTCGTCGTCTTCATCGATGTGTCGCTGCGCCTCGACACGACGAACGAGGAGTTCGAACGCTCGGTGCTCACCCTGCCCGGCATCACCGAGGTGGTGCACGTGACGGGCGGCCACGACTACCTCGTACGCGCCACGGCGGCCGATCCCGGCTCCCTGGACGCACTGTTGCGGCGGTTGAAGAAGGACGCGGGTGTGGCCCACTCCAACACCCGGATCGCGCTCAGAGCGGCGCCTGCCAGATGACCGTCGGCGACCGGTCGCCGTCGTCGGCGCGCCCGTCGTCCGCGACCACGAGCCGCACCGCCGCACGCCCGTCGGGCAGCCGCGCCGTCGCGTCCACCTCCACCTCGACGGCCGACACCCCCGCCCGCCGGTGCGCGGTGGCCAGCGCCCCGCGCAGCACGTCGAGCAGTTCGCCGTCCACCGGCTCCGTCACCAGGGCGTCCACCGCGCCGGTGAACTGCACTGACGGCTGGAAGCCGAGCACCGCCGCCGCGCCGCCGGTCTCCCTGAGGACCCGGCCGCGGAAGGTCGTGGGCGCTTCGGCGGGCGGCTGCTGGAGTGCGAAGATCGCGGTCCTGACCTCCTGGATGGTGGAGTCCAGCTCGTCGACCGCGTGTCCGAGCAACTCGGCGGTCCCGGTGTCGCCGGCCAGATCCTTGCGACGGGTCGACTCCAGCATCATCTCCGTCGCGAACAGCCGCTGTACGACGAGGTCGTGCAGGTCACGTGCGATGCGGTCGCGGTCCTCGTAGACCGCCAGCTGCTCCCGGTAGTGCTGCGCGTCGGCCATCACCAGGGCCAGGGCGGCCTGGGAGGCGAACTGGGAGGCGAGCTGCCGGTCCATCGCCGTGTACGGGGCCCCGCCGCGCCGGCGGGGGAGGGCCAGCGTGCCGATGAGCCTGCCCCCGCTCTGCAGGGGCAGCATCATGCTGGGGCCGAACCGGGACCGTACCGGGGTCGTCATCCGGTCGTCCGTCGCGGAGTCCTCGATGAAGACCTCCTCGCCGCCCAGCAGCTGGACGAGGACGGGGGAGCCCGGCTCGATGGCCGTACCGACGAGGCCGGCCGGGTCGTCGAGGGTGGAGGCGGCAACGATCTCCATCCCGCCGCCCGGGGTCGGCTGGAGGATCACCCCGGCCGCCGCGCCGGCCAGCACCCTGGCCCGCTCGGCGACAGTCGTCAGGGCGTCGGCCGTGCCCGCTCCGGTCAGCAGCGCCCGGGTGACGGCGGCCGCGCCCTCGATCCAGTGCTCCCGCTGACGGGCCGCCTCGTACAGGTGGGCGCCGCTGATCGCCGCTGCCGCCTGGGAGGCGAGCAGCCGCAGCAGCGCCAGCTCGGTGTCGGTGAAGCGACCCGGTTCCTCCGCGGTGAGACAGAGGCTGCCGAGCACCTCGGTGTGCACCCGGACGGGCGCCCCCAGGAAGGAACGCATCGGCAGGTGCTGACCCGGCAGCACCTCGCGGGGGTGCGGACCCGCCGTCAGATCATCGACGCGCACGGCCTGCGCGTCGTCGACAAGAACCCCGAGCACTCCCGTGCGCCCGTCCAGGAGCGGGACCGCGGCGCGGCGTTCGCTGTCGGACATGCCGGCGGTGAACAGGTCGGTGACACGGCGGTCCTCCCCGTGGAGGAGGGCCAGGGCGCCGTGGCGCGCCCCGGCCAGCGCCGTGGCGGTGTCCACGATGTGCTGGAGGGTGGTCCGCAGGTCGAGCCCCGTCCCGGCCACCGGCGCGCCCTCCGGCTCTCAGCCTGCGAGCGGGGCGAGGACCAGTGGCTGGACCGTGCCGTCCAGCATCGCGCCCAGCCCCAGCACGGAGCAGACGTCGGGCCGTTCGGCGATGTTCACCGGTACGCCCGTCGCGTCGCGCAGCATCTGGTCGAGCCCCGGCAGCAGGGCGCTTCCGCCGACCATCATGATCCCGGACTCCGCGATGTCGGCCACCAGGTCGGGCGGGCAGTCGCGCAGTACCTTGCCCAGCCCGTCGAGCACCGCGGTGAGCGGGGCGTGGATCGCCTGGCGTACGGCGGCGGTGTCGACCTGTACCGAACGGGCCAGGCCGGTGGCCACGTCACGACCGTGGATCTCCGTCATCGCCGGACCGTTGAGCGTGAGGCCGTTGCCCCGGAGCGCCAGTTGCAGGGGGCGCACGGACTGGCTGGGCAGCATCAGCTCGTGGTGCTGGCGCAGATGCTGGATGACCGCGTGGTCGATGGCCTCGCCGCCGATCGGGATGCGTACGGCCGTCACGATCGAGCCGAGCGAGAGCACGGCGATCTGGGTCGTCGCCGCCCCGCACACCATGATCATGGTGGCGGTCGGCTGCTCCACCGGCAGCCCGCAGCCGATGGCCGCCGCGATCAGGGTGTCGACCAGCTCCACCCGCCGCGCGCCGAGCCCCACGAGGGTCTCGACGGTCGCCCGCTGGGCCAGCGGATCGGCGTCGTGCGGGGTGCAGGCGGCGGCCCGCAGCCGGGGCTTGCGGCGCAGCTGGCGGCGGAGCTTCTCGCCGAGCAGATGGCGCAGCATGCGCTGCGCCATGTCGATGTCGACGACGGTCCCGCCGGAGACCGGGCGGGCCACGCGGATGTACGCGGGCGTACGGCCGGTCATCTGTTCGGCGAGCGCGCCGACGGCGATGAGGGAGCCGGTGCGCGTGTTCACGGCGGCGACACTGGGCTCGTCGACGACGAGCCCCACTCCCTTGACGTACACACGGGTCCTCGCGGCCCCGAGATCGACGGCGATGTGGCAACGGCGCAACTGTTCGAGACTGACGGTCACGGCAAGGTCTCCCGAGAGCGCTGGCGGCGGGCACCGGCGGCAGCCGGTCCTCCTTGCATCGTCACGCCGTGGCGGGCCGGGCGCGCGCTGGGTGGGCCGTAGGGGGGACCCGGAGCTGACGGCGCGACAGGTCTCATGCGCCGCCCGGCAGCAGTCGCTGGAACAGTCCCCAGGTGAACTCGGCGACACGGGGCCGGCCGTCGGCCGGGTCGGTGAAGGCCAGTGCCCAGCGGGTCGGCGCGCTGCCCTCCATGGGGCGCGCCGGGGCGAAGGCCCTGCCCACCTCGTCCACGGTGCAGGACCACGGGCGCAGGTCGGCGGCGGTGCGCAGCTCGGGGCCCGCCGAACCAGGGGCGCGGACCAGCCATTCGTTCCATACGGCTCCGCCCGGACCCGCCATCACCTCGAACCGCAGGCCGGGCCAGAGCGGCAGCGGCCACAGCAGCGCGTCGCACTCCAGGTCGCCGACCTTGCGGCGTACGGACGACTCGGGCTCGCCCAGGACCGAGCGGTAGCGGCGCAGCGCGCCCCGGCCGCGCGGGGCGCGCAGCATCGCCTGCCAGCGACGGTTCGCCTCCCGCATCTCGGCCAGTGAGGCACTCAGTTCATGACGGGCGTCCTCGACGAGGTCCGGCTGGTGGTCGGCCATCCGGCGCAGCAGGACGAGCTGGAACTGGAGCGGCCCGAACGGGGTGGGTGCGGTCATGGAATCCATCCTGCCGCGTGGCACGCGCGGTGGGCGGCCCGCATCGGAGTCCTCGATTCCACACAGGATCCTCACCTGTGCGGCTTCCTGTGTTGTTCTCCGCCCGTCTAGTCTGCGGGCGCCATGGATTACTGCCACCCGTGCCAACGACACCTCAACGGGGCGCTTGCCTGCGCCGGTTGCGGGACCCCCGCCGACGCGCTGGTCCCCTATGCCGTCGTGGACCGGTCCGGCCGTGACGCGGAGCCCGCCGTCGAGACCCTGGAAGCCTCCGGGGCCGCCGGTCACCGCCGCCGTGCCCGGCCCGCCGCCGGACGCCGGCGCCGGGGGCACCGCCGGCGTGGCCGCGCGCTGCTGCTGACGGCGGCGGGCGTGGTGCTGGCGCTGGGGGCGCTGAGCCTGGCCGAGCTGGCCATGGAGCCGGAGGGCGACAGCGGTGCCTCGGAGTACGTGAGCGAGGCCACGCTCACCGCCACCGAGCCCGGCCCGTCCGCCTCGTCGAGCACGGAGCCCGACGACCCCGGTCCGGTGGACGCCCCCACGGTCGTGCCGGTCACCGACTCCCACTCCGCGACGGCCACGGGCGGACCTGCCGAGGACGAGGCGCCCGGGGCCTCCCCGGCGGCCCCGGCCCCCGCGGAGACCTCGGCCTCCGCCTCGGCGCCGGCCTCCGGGGATCCGGACGGGACCGAGGCGCCGGCCGAGCCGTCGGGCTCGGGCAAGCCGTCGGCGGAGCCGACGCAGCCGGAGCCCTCGGACGACCCCACTCCCACCCCGTCGCCCTCCGAGACCTGCAGATGGTGGATCTTCTGCTGACGCGGTAGGGGAGCCTGCTAGGCGGCGTCCTCGCCCAGCATCCGGCGCAGCAGGTCGCGCAGCACCGTCCGCTCCGCCTCCGACAGCTCGGCGAGCGGCTCCCGGGCGAAGTCCAGTGCGTCCCGCAGCTGCCCTGCCGTCCGGATGCCCTCCTCGGTCGGGGCGGCGAGCTTCACCCGCCGGTCGGCCGGGTCCGGGCGGCGTTCCACCAGGCCACGGAGCTCCAGCCGGTCGACTATGCCCGTGATGTTGGACGGTTCGCACTTCAGTTTCCGGGCAACCTTGCGCATGGGCATCGGTTCCAGCGAGAGCAGCCCGAGCACCCTGGCCTGGGCACCGGTCAGCGCGTGTGTGGCCGCGGCCCGGTCGTACTCCTCGTGGTAGCGCGCCACGACTCCGCCGATGAGCTGGATGACGTCGAGGGTGAGTGGGTCCGTGTGCGAGGTGGCCATGACACCCAGCGTACCGAATTACTTGACAAGGTGAAATATCTGGACGCATGGTTGTTTCATGTCCTGAAGCTTTTCGCTTCCTTCCGTACGACATCGAGGAGAACCCGAGCCCATGTCTGCACTCCCCACGTCCAGCCGCGAATGGCACCTCGTCGCCCGCCCGCACGGCTGGCCCGAGCCCACGGATTTCGCGCTGCGCGAGGCGCCGGTGGCCGCTCCCGGTGAGGGCCGCGTCCTCGTCCGCAACCTCCACTTCTCGGTCGACCCCTACATGCGCGGCCGGATGAACGACGTGAAGTCGTACACCCCGCCCTTCAAGCTCGACCACCCCATGGACGGCGGCGCGGTCGGCGAGATCGTCGCGTCGAACGCCGAGGGCTTCGCCGTGGGCGACCACGTCCTGCACGGTCTCGGCTGGCGCGAGTACGCCGACGTCCCGGCCAAGCACGCGGTCAAGGTCGACGCCTCGCTGGCCCCGCTGTCCGCCTACCTCGGCGTGCTCGGCATGACCGGGCTCACCGCCTACGCCGGTCTGTTCGACGTCGCCTCCTTCAAGGAGGGTGACGCCGTCTTCGTCTCCGGCGCGGCCGGTGCGGTCGGCAGCCAGGTCGGCCAGATGGCGAAGCTCAAGGGTGCCTCCCGGGTGATCGGCTCGGCCGGCTCCGACGAGAAGGTCAAGCTCCTCGTCGAGGAGTACGGCTTCGACGCGGCCTTCAACTACAAGAACGGCCCCGTCCGCCAGCAGCTCGCAGAAGCCGCCCCCGACGGCATCGACGTCTACTTCGACAACGTCGGCGGCGAGCACCTCGAGGCAGCGATCTCCTCGCTGAACGTCCACGGCCGCGCCACCATCTGCGGGATGATCGCCCAGTACAACGCCACGGAGCCCACCCCGGCCCCGCGCAACCTGGCGCTCGTCATCGGCAAGCGGCTGCGCCTGCAGGGCATGCTCGTCGGCGACCACGCCGATCTCCAGCCGCAGTTCGTCCAGGAGGTGGCCGGCTGGCTGGCCTCCGGCGAGCTCAAGTACCGCGAGACGAAGGTCGAGGGCATCGAGCACGGTTACGACGCCTTCGTCGGCCTGCTGCGCGGCGAGAACACCGGAAAGATGATCGTCTCGCTGGACGCCTGACCGGTCCCCGGCCGGCCCGTGATGCCGTCCGTCACTGCCCTCCGCGGTCCGAGGGAGGCCATACGTACGGCAGATCGGGCGGTACGTCCGGAAACAGCGGGCGGTAGTACGCCGGGTCCTTGCGCACGAGCGCGGAGCGGTGGCTCCTGTGCAACGGCTCGTCACCCAGCCACGGGGGCAGTTCGTCCGCCGCCGCGAGCTCGGTGGCGGAACGGACGGTGGTGCGCCGGAGCGATGCGGCGAGGTCGTGGCGCAGATAGACGTGGCCTACACCGCCGTCGCCACCGCCGAGAACGGCCGTGACGGCCGCGTCTCCACCGACGACGGCAAGCTCGACGTCGTCGTCAACCCGCCGAAGGAGATGGGCGGCAGCGGCGCGGGGACCAACCCCGAGCAGCTCTTCGCGGCCGGCTACAGCGCCTGCTTCCAGGGTGCGCTCGGCGTGGTCGCCCGTCAGGAGAAGGCCGACATCTCCGGTTCGACGGTGACCGCGTCGGTCTCCATCGGCAAGACCGAGGCGGGCGGCTTCGGCCTGGAGGTCGCGATCAGCGCCTCCATCCCGAACGTCGACACGGCCACCGCCCAGGCGCTCATCGAGAAGGCGCACCAGGTGTGCCCGTACTCGAACGCCACCCGGGGCAACATCAAGGTCGAGCTGTCGGCCGGCTGAGCCCCTGGTTCTTCGCGTACGTCCGAGGGCCGCATCCCGTCACAGGGGTGCGGCCCTCGGTCGTGTGCCGACGCCCGTATCCGTAAGAGCGCGCGCAAAAGCATTGACTGCCGTGGAGGTTGAACTTTACGGTCCGTTCGAGGTTACGAGCAGCATTCGAAATACCGAACGAGTTAGGAAGTCATGACCCGCACCGCGCGCTTCACCCTCGACCCGGCCTTCACCGTCGGCGACGTCGACCCACGGCTCTTCGGCTCCTTCGTCGAGCACCTCGGCCGCTGTGTCTACGACGGCATCTTCGAGCCCGGCCACCCGTCGGCGGACGAGGCCGGCCTGCGTACCGACGTCCTGGATCTCGTCCGCGAACTCGGTGTCACCGCCGTCCGCTACCCCGGTGGCAACTTCGTCTCCGGCTTTCGCTGGGAGGACAGCGTCGGCCCCGCCGACGAGCGCCCCCGCCGTCTCGACCTCGCCTGGCGCTCCACCGAGACGAATCGTTTCGGCCTCTCCGAGTACATCGACTTCCTCAAGAAGATCGGCCCGCAGGCCGAACCGATGCTCGCGGTCAACCTCGGCACCCGCGGCGTCCAGGAAGCCATCCAGCTCCAGGAGTACGCCAACCACCCGGCGGGCACAGAGCTGTCCGACCGCCGCGTCGCCCACGGCGACAAGGACCCCTTCGGGATCAAGCTGTGGTGTCTGGGCAACGAGATGGACGGCCCGTGGCAGACCGGCCACAAGACCGCCGAGGAGTACGGGCGGATCGCCGCCGAGACGGCGCGCGCGATGCGGCAGATCGACCCGTCCGTCCAGCTCGTCGCCTGCGGGTCCTCCAGCCGCGCCATGCCGACCTTCGCCGCCTGGGAGGCGACGGTCCTCGCCGAGACCTACGACCTCGTCGACTACGTCTCGCTGCACGCCTACTACGAGGAGACCGACGGCGACCGCGACTCGTTCCTCGCCTCGGCCGTGGACATGGAGTCCTTCATCGAGAGCGTCGTCGCGACCTGCGACCACGTGGGGGCGCGCCTCAAGTCCACGAAGAAGATCAACCTCTCCTTCGACGAGTGGAACGTCTGGTACCTGAGCCGCTACCAGAAGGAGGCGGAGGAGAACCCGCTCGACTGGCCCGAGGCCCCGCGGCTGCTGGAGGACAACTACAGCGTCACCGACGCCGTCGTCTTCGGCAGCCTGCTCATCGCGCTGCTCCGCCACGCGGACCGGGTGACCGTCGCCTGTCTCGCCCAGCTCGTCAACGTGATCGCGCCGATCATGACCGAGCCCGGCGGGCCCGCCTGGCGGCAGACCACCTTCTTCCCCTTCGCCCAGGCCGCGCGGTACGGGCAGGGCCAGGTCCTGGACGTACGGGTGGACTCGCCCACGTACGGGACCGCGAAGTACGGCGAGACGGACCTGCTGCACGCGACCGCCGTCCGGGACCCGGAGACGGGTGCCGTCACGGTCTTCGCCGTCAACCGCAGCCAGGACGCCCCGCTGCCGCTGGAAGTCGCCCTGCCGGGACTGGACCTGGACCGGGTCGTGGAGCACCAGGTCGTCGCGGACGCCGACCCGGAGGCAGGCAACACCCTCGCCGAGCCCGAGCGGGTGCTCCCGCACGCCGCAGAGGGCACCGAGCTGGCCGGCGGAACGCTGAAGGCCGTGCTGGAACCGCTGTCCTGGAACATGATCCGGCTGGCCTGACGACGGCGAACGGCGCCCTCCCCGGGCTGGGGGAGGGCGCCGTTCGTGGTTCCGCGTGCGGGTAAGGCGTCTTCAGCGTGCCGAGAAGGCGTGCACCGTCGTCGAGCGGTAGGTGTCGCCGGGCCGCAGCACCGTCGAGGGGAACGACGGCTGGTTGGGGGAGTCCGGGAAGTGCTGGGACTCCAGGCAGAACGCGTCGCCCTGCCGGTAGACCCGCCCCGAGGTGCCGGTCAGCGTGCCGTCGAGGAAGTTCCCCGTGTAGACCTGCATGCCGGGCTCCGTCGTGTACATCTTCATCACCCGGCCGGAGCCGGGATCCGTCACGGTCAGCGCGTACTCCGGGCGGGCCGTGATGCCCTTGTCCAGCACGTAGTTGTGGTCGATCCCCTGGCCGTATCCGACCTGCTCGTGCGGGGTGCGGACGGCCTCCCCGATGGCCCGGGACCGTCGGAAGTCGAACGGCGTACGCGCGACCGGAGCGAGCTCACCCGTCGGGATCAGCGTCGCGCCGACCGGCGTGTAGCGCGCCGCCGCCAGCTCCAGCAGATGCCCGTCGACGCTGCCGCTGCCCTCACCCGCCAGATTGAAATAGGTGTGGCTGGTCAGGTTGAGGACCGTGGCACGGTCCGTGGTCGCCGTGTAGTCGATGCGCCACTCACCCCGGGAGGTGAGGGTGTAGACGACACGGACGGCGAGCGCGCCCGGGTAGCCGGCCTCGCCGTCCGGGCTGGTCCGGGTCAGGACCAGACCGACGTCGCCGCGCCCGGTGAACGGCTTCACGTCCCAGACCCGCTTGTCGAAGCCCTGGTCGCCGCCGTGCAGGCTGTTGGGGCCGTCGTTGACGGGCAGTTGGTGCGTGGCACCGTCGAGGGTGAAGCGGCCCTCGGCGATGCGGTTGCCGTACCGCCCGATCAGCCCGCCGAAGTACGGGGACTTCGCCACGTAGTCCGCCAGGTCGCCGAAGCCGAGCGAGACGTTCGCCGTCCGGCCCCTGCGGTCGGGGGTCTCCAGGGACTGGACGACACCGCCCCAGGAAAGGACCTTCAGCCGGGTCCCGCCGTTGGCGAGGGTCCAGCGGTGCACCTTCGTCCCGTCGGCGAGCGTGCCGAAGAGTTCCTTGGACGGGGTGCGTCCGGTGGCCGCGGCGTGCGCGGCCGGGGTGCCCGCCGCCACGGCCAGCCCGGCGGCGGCCGTGGCCGCCAGGACCGTGCGTCTGCTGGTTCCGGTCATGAACAACTCCTGTGGGAAGAGGGGATGTTACGAGCCGACCTTGCGCTTGTTCCAGACGTCGAAGCCGACCGCGGCGAGCAGCACCGCGCCCTTGATGACCTGCTGCCAGTCGGTGCCGATTCCGACGAGGTTCATACCGTTGTTCAGCACGCCCAGGACCAGACCACCGATGATCGCGCCGAGGACCGTGCCGACGCCGCCGCTCATCGACGCGCCGCCGATGAACGAGGCGGCGATGGCCTCCAGTTCGAAGTTGAGGCCCGCCTTGGGCGAGGCCGCGTTGAAGCGGGCGGCGAAGACCAGACCCGCCAGGGCCGCGAGCATGCCCATGTTCAGGAAGACCAGGAAGGTGACCTTCTTGTCCTTCACGCCGGACAGCTTTGCCGCGGGCAGGTTGCCGCCGATGGCGTAGATGTGGCGGCCGATGATCGCGTTGCGCATCAGGTAGCCGAACCCGACGACCAGCACGCCCAGGATGAGCAGCACGACCGGGGCGCCCTTGTAGCTGGCGAGCAGCAGGGTGACGACGAGGACGGCCGAGACCAGTGCGACCAGCTTCAGCAGGAACAGCTTGACCGGCGGCACGTCGAGGGCGAACTCCTGCTGCCGCTTGCGGTCGCGGACCTCCTGGAGGACCACGAAGGCGATCAGGGCGAAGCCCAGCAGCAGGGTGAGGTTGTGGTAGTTGGTGGTCGGGCCGACCTCGGGAAGGAAGCCGTTGGCTATCTTCTGCAGGTCCTTCGGGAAGGGGCCGAGGGTCTGGCCCTTCAGGAAGATCTCCGTCAGACCGCGGAAGAGCAGCATGCCCGCGAGGGTCACGATGAACGACGGTATGCCGAGATAGGCGATGAAGAACCCCTGCACCGAGCCGGCGACGGCGCCGATGGCCAGGCACAGCACCACCGCGAGCGGCCAGGGGAGATCGTGTTCGACCATCAGTACGGCGGCCATCGCGCCGATGAACGCGGTCAGCGAGCCGACCGAGAGGTCGATGTGGCCCGCGATGATGACGAGCATCATGCCGATCGCGAGGATCAGGATGTAGCTGTTCTGCAGCACCAGGTTGGAGACGTTGCGCGGCAGCAGCAGGTCGCCGTCCGTCCACACCGCGAACAGCACCACGATCAGGCCGAGGGCCATCAGCATGCCGTACTGGCGCATGTTGCGGCGCATGCCGCCGAGCATCAGCTGCAGCAGGCCGTCGCCGGAGGCCGATCCGCCTTTGCCGGGCGGCGCGGGGGCCGGGGTCTTGGCGGTCACGTCCGTGCTCATCGGGTTACCTCTTTGTCCTTCGTCATCTGACGCATCAGCGCTTCCTGCGAGGCCTCGGCCCGCGAGAACTCACCCGTCAGCCGTCCCGCGGCCATCGTGTAGATGCGGTCGCACATGCCGAGCAGCTCCGGCAGTTCGGAGGAAATGAAGACGACCGCCTTGCCCTGGGCGGCCAGCCGGTCGATGACCGTGTAGATCTCGTACTTGGCGCCCACGTCGATGCCGCGCGTGGGCTCGTCCAGGATCAGCACCTCGGGACCCGCGAAGATCCACTTGCTGAGGACGACCTTCTGCTGGTTGCCGCCGGACAGCTTGCCCACCGGCTCGAAGACGGTCGGCGCCTTGATGTTCATGGACTTGCGGAAGTCCTCGGCGACCTGCCGTTCCCCGTGCTCGTCGACCACACCCCGTTTGGCGACCTTGCCAAGCGCGGTCAGCGAGATGTTCCGGTTGATGGTGTCGATGAGGTTGAGGCCGTAGTGCTTGCGGTCCTCGGTGGCGTACGCGATGCCGTGCTTCACCGCCTCCGGGACGGACTTCGTACGGATCTCGGTGCCGTCCCTGAGGACGGTGCCGCCCGCGTACCGGCCGTAGGAGCGGCCGAAGACGCTCATCGCCAGCTCGGTGCGGCCGGCGCCCATGAGCCCGGCGATACCGACGATCTCGCCGCGCCGCACCTCGATCGAGACGTCGTCGACGACCTTGCGCTGCTGGTCGATGGGGTGGTGCACGGTCCAGTTGCGGATCTCCAGGGCGGGCGCGGTCCCCTCCTCCGGGTGGTGCGGGGTCCGTTCCGGGAAGCGGTTCTCCAGGTCGCGGCCCACCATCCCGCTGATGATCCGGTCCTCGGTCGTCGCCTCCGCCTTCACGTCGAGCGTCTCGATGGAGCGCCCGTCGCGGATGATCGTGACCGAGTCGGCGACCCGGCGGATCTCGTTCAGCTTGTGCGAGATGATGATCGAGGTCATGCCCTGTTCCTTCAGTTGAAGGATCAGGTCGAGGAGCTTGCCGCTGTCCTCGTCGTTGAGCGCCGCCGTCGGCTCGTCGAGGATGAGCAGCTTCACCTTCTTCGACAGGGCCTTGGCTATCTCCACCAGCTGCTGCTTGCCCACGCCGATGTCGGCGACGCGGGTCTCCGGGTGCTCGTCGAGACCGACGCGGCGCAGCAGTTCACCGGCGTGCCTGAGGGTGTCGTTCCAGTTGATGAGTCCGCGCTTGGCGTGCTCGTTGCCGAGGAAGATGTTCTCCGCGATGGACAGATACGGCACCAGCGCCAGCTCCTGGTGGATGATCACGATGCCGTGCTGTTCGCTCGCCCGGATGTCCTTGAACCGGCAGGTCTCGCTCTCGAAGAGGACGTCCCCTTCGTAGCTGCCGTGCGGATGGACGCCGGAGAGGACCTTCATCAGGGTCGACTTGCCGGCGCCGTTCTCTCCGCAGATGGCGTGGACCTCGCCCTGACGGACGGTCAGTGTGACGTCCGAAAGCGCTTTGACACCGGGAAAGGTCTTGACGATCGAGCGCATTTCCAGGACGGGTCCCGCCATGGTCTTGCCTTCCAATCCTTGAGGGGGCCCGGTTACTTGATGTCGTTCTCGGTGTAGTAGCCGCCGTCGATGAGGACCTCCTTGTAGTTGGCCTTGTCGACGCTGACCGGCTGCAGCAGGAAGGCGGGGACGACCTTGGCGCCGTTGTCGTAGGACTTGGAGTCGTTGACCTCGGGCTTCTTGTCGTTCAGGACCGCGTCGACCATGTTCGAGGCGACCTTGGCGAGCTGGCGCAGGTCCTTGTAGACGGTCTGCGTCTGCTCGCCCGTGACGATCGACTTCACCGAGGCGACCTCGGCGTCCTGGCCCGTGACGACCGGCATCGGCTTGGCCTTGGTGCCGTAGCCGTCCGACTTCAGGGCGGAGAGGATGCCGATCGAGATGCCGTCGTACGGCGAGAGCACGGCGTCGACCCGGGTGCTGCGGTAGCTGGACGTCAGCAGGTCGTCCATGCGCTTCTGAGCGGTGCCGCCGTCCCAGCGCAGGGTGGTGACCTGGTTGAGGGCGGTCTGCTTGGACCTGACGACCAGCTCGCCCTTGTCCACGTAGGGCTGGAGGACGTTCATCGCGCCCTGGAAGAAGTACTTGGTGTTGTTGTCGTCGTTGGAACCGGCGAACAGCTCGATACTGAAGGGGCCCTTCTTGCCGTCCTCCAGGCCGAGCTTGTTCACGATGTACGAGCCCTGCAGCTCGCCGACCTTCTCGTTGTCGAACGAGGCGTAGTAGTCGACGTTCTCCGAGCCGAGGATCAGCCGGTCGTAGGAGATCACCGGGATGTCGGCGTCCTTGGCCTGCTGAAGCACGTTGTCGAGGGACTTGTTGTCGATCGCCGCGACGATCAGGGCGTCCACGCCCTGCGTGATCATGTTCTCGATCTGCGAGACCTGCTGGTCCGGGTCGTCCTCGCCGTAGACGAGCTTGGTCTCGTAGCCCTTGGCCTTCAGTTCCTTCACGACGTTGGCGCCGTCGGAGATCCAGCGTTCGGAGGACTTGGTCGGCATCGCGACGCCGATGGTGGCGCCGTCGGAGCCACCCTTGTCCTCCCCGCTGCCGCCCTCGCTGTTCTGGCCGCAGGCGGTCAGAGCGAGGGCGAGGGAGGCGGCGGAGGCTATGGCGGCGAGTGCGGCTCTGCGGTTGCGCATAGTCATCATCCTTGATGTGGGTCAGGGCTCGGTCCGGTCGTGCCAGATCGCTGAGGGCGGATCGACCGAGAACAGGTGTGTGGGATTGTGCGCGGCTGTGTCTTCTTTTGGGGAGAAGGTTTCCGGAACGTTATGACGAGATCTCGAAGCGGTTGAGCGGGCCCGGCAGCCGGCTGCCGAACGGAGCCATGCCCCCGTCCGCCCCGTGTCGGGCGAGCAGGTCCAGCGCGAGCCGGCCGCGCCGCACCCGCTCCTTGGCGGTGGTCAGCGCCAACTCCCGCAGGTGCTGGCCGTACGGGTAGATCCCGGGCGACTTGGCGAGGCCGAACTTCAGGTACAGCGGCGCGCCCCGCCGGATCAGTTCGGCGACCTCGTACATCCGCACATAGCCGCCGAGGTCGTCCGGGGCCTCGATGTAGAGGTCCATCGGAGCCCGGGAGACCCGGCGGATCTCGGTGAACTGAGCGAGCGTCAGGTCCGACGGGATGTTGATCGAGTCGGCGCCGAGCTGCTCGAACACGGCGAACGACGCGGGGTTCACCGGCCCGATGAGCGCCGACACCTTGAAGGTGGTGTCCGCGGGCAGGACACCCTGCTCGCGCAGCCGGTGCAGGGTCCACAGCACGCCCTCGTCGGCGACGAGCAGGCACTTCACCCCGAGTCCGGTGGCACGCAGGGCGTCCTCGACACAGCCGGCCAGGGCGTCGTGGCCGCGGGAGCGCAGCCCGGCGCCGCCGGAGTCCGTACGGACCGACGCGCCGGTGTCCCAGGTGCCGCGCGGCCCCGTGAACAGGCAGAGCTCGATGTCCCGTTCGGCGCAGCCCTCCACCATCTCGGTGATCTCAGCGTCCGTCAGCATCCAGACGCCGCTGCCCTGGCTGATGCGGTGGACCGGGACGTCGAGCCTCGCGGACTCCTTGAGCACGACACCGAGGGCCTCCGGACCCTCCACGGACGGCACCTCGGTGCGCCAGCTCCCGCCGTCGGGGAAGGAGTGCGGGGAGGCGTCGGCCGGGGACAGGGGCGCCGGGCCGAGGCCGAGCCCGGTGAGCACGGCCTCACCGGGACGGCGGGCGCCGGCGGCACCGGGGGAAGAGACAGGGGCGTCGTTCACGACTGGTCCTTCACGTTCGGTATTTCGGACGAAGTTCGGATCTTTGGGGGTACGCCGGTGCGGAGGCGGTCAGGACGCCGCCGTACCGGCGTACGGATCAGGGCGGGCCCGTCACGGCCGCAGCAGCACCTTCCCGGTCTCCGGATCCCCGGATCCCACCAGCGCCACGGCTTCGGCGAACCGCTCCAGCGGGAACTCGTGGGTGATCAGCGGCGCCGGATCGAGCAGGCCGGCCGTGAACGCCCGCACCGCGTAGGACCAGGCCGCGGAGGGCGCCCCGAAGACGCTGCGCACGGTGAGCTGGCTCAGCGACAGGTGCACCGGGTCGATGCCCACGGCGCCCGGGGTGAACATCCCGGTCAGCACCACCCGCCCGCCACGACGCGCCAGCAGGCACGCGTCGGCCGCGGTCGACGGCGCTCCGGCCGTCTCCACGACCAGGTCGTAGCGGCCCCGCACCTCCT
Organism: Streptomyces sp. NPDC060209; assembly: GCF_042728155.1. Classification (NCBI taxonomy): domain Bacteria; kingdom Bacillati; phylum Actinomycetota; class Actinomycetes; order Kitasatosporales; family Streptomycetaceae; genus Streptomyces; species Streptomyces sp. NPDC060209. Next base: position 45,462 of record NZ_JBHWZS010000002.1, on the reverse strand, counting down.
CGGCCTCCTTGGGCGTCCGGGCCTCGCTCGCCCCGAAGTCCAGGGCCTGGGCGGCCCGTCCCTCCCTCGGGTCGATCACGGTGAGCTCCGCGGGCGACACCGCCGCCAGCAGCTGCACGGCGAGCAGGCCGAGCGTGCCCGCCCCCAGTACGGCGATCCGCTCACCCGGCTCGGGTGCCCCGGCCCGCACCGCCGCCGCGATCACCGCGGCCGGCTCCAGCAGGGCCGCCGCCCGCAGATCGGCGTCGTCGGCCAGCGGGTGCAGCAGCCGTGCCGGGACGACCAGGTGGTCGGCGAACGCGCCGGGCCGGGTGAACCCCGTCTCGTCGTACCCCGCCGTGCACAGGGAGGTCTCCCCGTACCTGCACCGTTCGCAGCGCCCGCACGCCCGGAAGCCCTCGGCGACCGTACGCCGGCCGGTCAGCGCGGGATCCACACCCTCGCCCACCGCGTCGACGGTCCCCGACCACTCGTGACCAGGCACCACGGGGTAGCGCACATAGGCCGGGTCGCGGTGGCCGTCGTACACCTCGCGGTCGCTCATGCAGATCCCGGCCGCGGCGACCCGCACCCTGACCTCGCCGGGGCCCGGCTCCGGGAGCGGTCCTTCGGTCAGCCGGTGGCTGCCCGGCCGCTCGATGGTCAACGAACGCGAGAGGGCGGTCACTTGGGCTGCCTCTTCTCCCAGCCGTCCGCCCACAGGTCGAACCGCGCCTGCTGCTGCGGGAATTCCGCCGCCGCGTCCACGTCCAGCTCCACGCCGAGCCCGGGTGCGTCGGAGAGCTCGAAGCAGCCGGTGGCGGGGTCGACGGCCGGGGCGCCCTTGACGACCTTCTTGATGTCCGCGTCCGCGAAGTCGTTGAAGTGCTCGAGGATCTTGAAGTTGGGGGTGCAGCCGGCGACCTGGAGGCTGGCCGCGGTCAGCACCGAGCCGCCCACGTTGTGCGGAGCGATCAGCGTGTAGTGCGTCTCCGCGGTCGCCGCGAGCTTGCGGGTCTCCAGGATGCCGCCGATGTGGCCGACGTCCGGCTGGATGATGTCGACGGCCTGCGACTCGAAGAGCTCGCGGAACTCGATCCGGTCGTGGATGCGCTCACCGGTCGCGATCGGCAGGTCGACCTTCTCCGCGACCTTGCTCAGTGCCTTGAGGTTCTCCGGCGGCACCGGCTCCTCCAGCCAGGCCGGCTTGAAGGGCGCCATCTCGCGGGCGATCCGCACCGCCGTCGACGGGCTGAACCGCCCGTGCATCTCCAGCATCAGCTCGGTGTCGGGGCCGATCGCGTCCCGCACGGCCTCGATGAGGGACACGGCGTAACGGGTCTCCTCCTGGCCCAGCTCGAAGTGTCCCGTACCGAAGGGGTCGATCTTCAGCGCGCGGTATCCGCGCTCGACGACTCCCTGGGCCGCCTTGTGGTACGCCTCCGGGGTGCGCTCGGTGGTGTACCAGCCGTTGGCGTACGCCTTGACCCGGTCGGTGACCTTCCCGCCGAGCAGTTGCCAGACGGGGACGCCGAGCGCCTTGCCCTTGATGTCCCAGCAGGCCATCTCGATGACCGCGATGCCGGACATCACGATCTCCCCGGCCCGCCCGTAGTCGCCGTACTTCATCCGGCGGACGAGGTCCTCGATCGCGAACGGGTCGGAGCCGTTGATGTGGTTGGCCGACGCCTCCCGCAGATAGCCGAGCAGCGCGTCCGTGCGGCCCAGCATCCGGGTCTCGCCGACTCCGGTGAGGCCCTCATCGGTGTGAACCTGGACGTACGTGAGGTTGCGCCACGGCGTGCCGACGACATGCGTACTGATTCCGGTGATGCGCACGGATGTTGCCTCTCAACTTGTTCGGTATTTCGTCACTCGTTCGAAATGCTGGCGTGACGGTAATGACGGGCCAGGGGACGTGTCAATGGTTCGCGCAAGTACGCTGACGTCATGAGTGATCTCGGGGCGGGTTTCGGTTACTTGATCAAGGGCCAGCGCTGGGCCTTCGGGCACGGCCGGTGGTTCGGCTTCGGCCTGCTGCCCGCGTTGATCACTCTGGTCATCTACGCCGGCGCGCTGGTCGGACTGGGGTACGGCGCCGACGACTTCGTCGGCTGGGCGACCCCGTTCGCCGACGACTGGTCCTCGCCCTGGCTGGGGCTCCTGCGCAACACCCTGGTCGTCCTGGTCTTCATGTTCGGGATATTCCTCGCCGTCATCACCTTCACCGCCGTGACCCTGCTGGTGGGCCAGCCGTTCTACGAGTCGCTCTCCGAGGAGGTCGACCGCAGCGAGGGCGGCGAGGTGCCGGTGTCGGGCCTGCCGCTCTGGCGCGAGCTGTGGATCTCCGCCCGCGACTCCCTCCGCATCCTGCTGCGCGTCGCGGTGTACGGCGTGCTGCTCTTCGCCCTCGGGTTCATCCCCGTCGTCGGGCAGACCGTGATCCCCGCCCTCGGCTTCTGCGTCTCCGGCTACTTCCTCTCCGAGGAGCTGACCGCCGTCGCCCTCCAGCGCCGCGGCATGGTCCTGAAGGACCGCCTCGCACTGCTGCGTGGCCGCCGCATGATGGTCCTGGGCTTCGGCGTCCCGCTCGCGCTCGCCTTCCTCGTCCCCCTGGTCGCCGTGTTCCTGATGCCGGGCGCCGTAGCCGGGGCCACGCTGCTGGCCCGCGAGCTCACGGCACCGCCCGCGGCGGACCCGGAGCCGGTTCCGTCGTCGCCGTACACCCTGCACAAGGACTGAGAGGGCCGGGCGCCGGGCACGCGAACGGGCCCGGCGCGCGGTGGGAACGGGCTCAGCGCACGGAGAATCCGTACACCGTCGTGGAGGCGAACTCCTCGCCCGGCCGCAGCACCGTGCTCGGGAACTCCGGGCGGTTCGGGGAGTCCGGGAAGTGCTGCGTCTCCAGCGCGATCCCGGCGCACGGCACGAACGGGTCGCCGCCGAAGTGGTCGGCGGTGTACAGCTGGAGCCCCGGCTCCGTCGTGCGGACCGTCAGGAGACGTCCCGACGCCGGGTCGTACAGCTCGGCTACCGGCTCCCCGCCGGTCTCCTCCAGCGCGTAGTTGGTGTCGTAGCCGGGGCCCACCGGCTTCGGCTCCCGGAAGTCGTACCGGGTCCCCTCCACCGGCAGGAGCTCGCCGGTGGGGATCGACTCCTCGTCCCCCGGGGTGATCCGCCCGGCCGCGAGCCGCAGTTCGTGACCGAGCGCGCTCCCGCTGTCCGCCCCGGCCAGATTCCAGTACGTGTGATTCGTCAGGCTCACCACTGTCGGCGCGTCCGTCGTCGCCCGGTAGGCGATCCGCAGCGCGCCGTCCTCGTCCAGGGTGTACGTCACCGACACCGCCAGCCGCCCCGGGAAGCCCTCCTCGCCGTCCTCGGCGACCAGGGAGAGCCGCACACCGTCCGGCACCTCCTCGGCGTCCCACACCCGCTTGTCGAAGCCGCGCTCACCGCCGTGCAGGGTGTTGCGGCCCTCGTTCCGCGTCACCTGGTGCGTACGCCCGTCCAGGACGAAGGATCCGCCCCCGATCCTGTTCGCGTACCGGCCGACCACGGCGCCGAAATACGGACTCGGGTGCGCCTCGTACCCCTTGACGTCCGGCAGCCCCAGGGCCACCTCCGCCCGGGTGCCGTCCCTCCCGGGCACCGCCACGGACTGCACCACGGCGCCGTACGTCAGCACCCGCACCCGTGTGCCCTCGCGCTCCAGGGTCCAGCGCCGGACCGGCGTACCGTCCGTGAGCGTGGAGAAGTCTTCGCTGTGCACCGCTGAACCCGTCGTCATGATCAAGAACTTTACGCCGGGGGCCCGGACGCCGTGACATTGCGGTAAGCGATTTCTGCCAGCCTGGCCTGGCCGTCGCGGCCCGGATGGAACCAGTCCCACTCGCTCAGCTGCTCACCCGTGAACCGGTAGTCGAACACCGCCCCGCCGTCGTAGCGGCAGCGCTCGTCCCGCGCGCAGACGTCCCGCAGCACCCCGTTGTACGCGACGACCCGCTCCTGCACGGCGTCGCGCCGTGAGACCGCCGCGGCCCCCATGTCGTCGGCGTCGCCCAGCATCGACCGGCAGATCCCCAGCTTCCAGATCTGCTTGCCCAGGGGGTTCTCGCGCCCGGTCGACCAGAGCCGCTTGAGATCCGGCACGCTCGACACGTACACCTGCGTCTTCGGGGCCGAGGCGCGCAACTGCCGCATCGACGCCTCGAAGGAGGCCCGGAAGTCGGCCACCGGAGTCATCAGCCGCACCGAGTCCCGGCAGGCGTCGTTCGCGCCGATCATCACCGTGACCAGCTCCGGATCGTCCTTCGCGGCCTGCGTCATCTGCTCGGGCAGCTGCGCCATCCGGGCGCCCGACACGGCGTGGTTCCAGCTGTGCGAGGCGGCCTTCGACGCCCCCAGGAGACGGACGGCGAGGCTTCGCACCCCGTCGTCGGTCCCGGTCGCCCAGGACACCTCGGGGCAGTCGGCCAGCACCGAGCAGGCGTCGAAGCCCCGGGTGATGGAATCCCCGACGGCCGCGACGGAGGCGGGGCTCGCGTCCCACACCGGCGTCGGTGAGGGGGAGGGGCTCCGCGCGCCCCCGGTGCCCCGCGCCGCCGTTCCTCCGTCGGAGGTGCAGCCCGTGAGTGCGGCGGCACCGATGAGCGCGACCGCCGACAGAGTTGCTGCGGCGCCTCGGACGCGGCGACGTGACGAACGCTCAGGCATCCCTGCTTCCCCTCCGGTCACACGGGTGATTGTGCCTCCGGCACAACCGGACAGCCCCAGGTGGAGGGCCCTCGCGCCCTCGCGGGTGAATGCGGAGCGAATCATGGGCCCAGGACCGACGGTACGTCACACGTCCGGCCCCGGCGCACGGTAGCTTTTCCCCGTCGAACCAGTGGCGCCCGACCGGCCCGCGGACGAATGGGTCCGGTAAGTTAACTCACGTCACATACTGTCCCTTTTCAGAGGATTCACTCCCGATGCTGTTTACTGATGACAACCTCGGGAGCCGGCCGGGAAGAGACGGTACGGGCGCGAGGCCGCTGGGGAAGGCGAACCTCGTCCCACACTGGAGGTCCCGGTGACGACACGTGGAGTCCTGTACGTTCACTCCGCACCGCGCGCGCTGTGCCCGCACGTCGAATGGGCGGTGGCGGGTGTACTCGGTGTGCGGGTCCAGCTCGACTGGATCAGACAGCCGGCCGCTCCCGGCACCTGGCGGTCCGAATTCTCCTGGAAGGGTCGTGCCGGTACGGCTTCGGAGCTGGCCTCGGCCCTCCGTGGCTGGGACCTGCTGCGCTTCGAGGTGACGGCGGAGCCCTGCCCCACGGCGGAGGGCGAGCGCTACAGCTCCACACCGGGCCTCGGCATCTTCCATGCCGTCACGGGCATGCACGGCGACATCCTGGTCCCGGAGGACCGGCTGCGGGCGGCGCTGGCGCGGTCCCTGCGCGGCGAGACGGACCTGGAGGCCGAGGTCGCCAAACTCCTGGGCAAGCCGTGGGACGACGAGCTGGAGTCCTTCCGCCACGCGGGAGAGGGCGCCCCGGTCCGCTGGCTCCACCAGGTGGTGTAACCGGGCCGACCCGTTCGGGTCGCCGGTCGCCGGCTGAGCAGAAACGTTTGCCCTCGCGCGCCGGGGCGAGCTGGACGGTGCTCCCGTATCGGCGTAGCCCCCTTGTTTCGTGCTCCAGGGCGGAGGGCGAGCGGCTGCCCGCCGGTGCCGCTGCACGGGTGACCGCGGTGCGGTCCACGGGCCGCTTGCGACGGGCCCGCCAGGGAGCGGGAACGCCCCCGCGGCAGGATCCCGTCGGCCGGGCCGCTAGGCGGCACCCGCCCGTCCGGCGGCATGCCGCAGCTCGTCCGTGCCGGGCAGGAGCTCGGTGATACGCGTCCAGATCGTCCTGGCGTCCACGTGGACGAGCCGGAAGGGAGAGCCGGGGACGACCCGTTCCTCGGGCACGGGTTCGGTGGGCAGCTCACGCAACCAGTAGCCGAGGGGACCGCAGTCCCAGACGGCGAAGCCGCGGGCCTCCGTGCCCTCCCGGCCCTGGGCCCGAACCTGCCAGGCCGAGGTCAGGCGCCAGCTCGAACGCAGCTCGGAGATCAGGTCGGTGAGGAGCGTCAACGACGGCTCACCAGGGCCGCCGCCCGCTGCGAGAGCACGGTGGACCGTCTCCCGTTCCTCGTCGGCGGCCCGCGCGGCCCGCTCCCTCTCCAAGACCGCGAGCCCCGCCTCGACGGCGCCAATGGTCGTCTCTACGACGGGGACGGCCGTCTCACGGGCCACCGGGGCCTGCTGGAGGTTCACCATGTCGGCGAGCTTCCACACCAGCATCTTGGGCTCGACGCAGGAGTACTCCGCCTCGGCCGCACCGGGCCACGCCTCGTGCGCGACGACGTGTTCGTCGCCGATGAACATGCCGTGGTGCAGTTTTCCCTGGCGGCCGGCGGCCTCCAGTGTGATGATCACTCCCGGCGCGAGGACGGTCTTCATCAGCGGCAGCAGCAAAGGGGAGAGCTTGCCCTCCTCGTTGATGAGCCCGCAGTCCGCCAACTCCTCACGAGCCTGTGCGAACTCGTCCGGCGACGCGTTCCCCGCCGCCAGCTCGGAGAGCACGATCAGGTGCCCGTCGGCCAGTCTGAAGCGGGACCGGGAAATGTCGAACGAAGGCATACTCACTCACTTGGTAGGGGCTCAGGCCTGGGCTTCGGCCCAGAAGTTGAAGATCCTCGAGAAACCTGCGCGGATCGCCCCGCGTCGTGTCAGTACGGACCGGTCGACCCCGGTGAAGAGGACCGCGAGGGTGATGTCGGCGGGCAGGACCCGGCCCGCCGACTGCACGGTCACCCGCCGACCGCTTCCGATGCCGGACTGCCGCACAGTGACGGCACACCCCGGGTCTTCGGGGTCGGCCTGCCGGGACAGCACGTACGAACGGCGATTGAGCGCCTTGAGTCTGTACGTATCGCCCAGGTACGTCATCCGAAGAGCGCGGCTCCCGTGAGTGGGCGCCCACCGGCTCCGGCTCATTCGCACGAGTCCGTCCCCCACGCGGAGTGTCGATCGGTTGAGGGTCGGCATCGAGACGACCTCTGCGTGCACACCACGCGTCTCGAACAGGGCCGTGGGGATCAGGCTGCCACGCACCTCTGTGGCCAGCGCGTTGGGCAGGTCCCTGCCTGCCGGGTACACCACTCTGATGTCGCCGAACTCGGAGGAGGTCCCCTGCCAGCCGAACTTCTTGCGCCCGACCGGCTGTTTCTCCGTCAAGTGGGCGAGCGTGAACGGGCTGATCGTCGTGTGCATGTTCTTCCCTCGCTAGTCGAACGGGTTGAGGGCGCTGCCCAGCTTCTTTGCGCCGTCGGCGATACCGTCCCCCATGTCCGAGGCCTTGTCGCCCACCCATTCCCCGGCCTCCTCGATCCCGTCGCCGATGGCCTCGTGGTTGTCCCAGACCAGACAGCCGGCGTACACCAGACCCGTGCCGACCGCCAGACCGGCCGTGACCGGGTTGGGCGCCACGGTCAGCGCGGTCATCGACGCGCTGAATGCTGTGCCGCTGAGGTCGCTGGCAAATTTCGCGGGATCAGCCTTGATCATGTCGGTGTCGTACGTGGCCAGGTTCGCCACCCCGTAGGCCGTGGCCGCGACGCCGCCCACGACACCCGCGCCCCGGATCCAGCCGGCAGCCTTCGCGGCGTTCGCGAGCCCCCCGTTCTGCGCGACTTTGGCCAAGTTGGCCTCCGCCGCGCTCGGCATGAAGAAGGAGCCGTTGCGCATGAACCCGCCGAGCATGGCGGCCTCGTCGGACCCGGTGAGGGCGGTGACCATACCGGGCGGCACCTTGCTCAGCAGGCTTCCGGGCACAGCACCGGCCATGCGGTTATTGATGAAGGTGGAAAGGAAGGTGCCGGGCGCGGTGACGTCCTTGCCCTGCTTGAGGTACTTGAACAACTTGAAGGCGCCGCCCGCGCTGCCGCCGACGGCTGCGGCGAACGCGGACGCGGTGATCGTGCCCTTCTGTACGGCGGCGAAGAGCTCCGCGAGCCGCCTGCTGCCGGTTATCTTCTCGACGCCGTCCTTCTGGAGGCGCTGGATGTAGTCATCGAGCGTCTCGCCGTCGCGCATGGCCAGCGAGGCGAGCTGCATGCGGTCCTGTTCCTGCTGGGCGTCAGCCGTCGCGACCTTGTCGGCGTTGCCGTTGAATCCGCCCGTCGTGCCGTCGCTCTTCCCGCCGCCGGTGTCCTTGACCACGGCTTCGAGGTCCTTCTGGAAGTCTTTGTCGGCTTCGTCGACGAGCTTCACGCACGACTTGATGTACTCGGCCCAGGACTGCTCGCTGTCCCGGACGCTCTTGGCGTAGTCCGGATCATGACGGAGGGCATCGCGTTCGCTCTCGGTGGCCCGCTCGTAGTCGAAGGCCACATTGCCCTGCTCGGAGACCCGCATACCGGCCTTGACGGCGTCGGCCCGGCCCTTCTCCAGCCGCTCCTTCAGTTCGACGAACTGGGTGTGCGCGTTCATCAGGAGTGTCGCGGTTGCCTTGGCTTGCGTCTGGGCTGCCTGGTACTCGTACCGGGTCGCCGCGAAGTTCAGGGATGCGGCATCGGCGCTGACACCCTGCCAGGAGTCGCCGAGTGTGACCTTCTGAACACTGTCGCGATATCGCTTCTCGACCTTCCCGAATTCCTCCGCCATCGACTTCCACTTGTCGGCTGCGGCGGAGAGCTTTCCGAAGTCGGTCGTCATGACGTCGCTATAGGTCAGCATGCCCGGTCCTCGTGGAACGTCTCGAATCGGCATGGCGGCAGATGTACGTTCACTGGTACCCGTCCATCGCCGAGGGCAGCCTGATGACATCGATCCCGTCGCGACGGTCGATGTCGACGCCCCTCAGGGTGGTGGCGGTGTTCCTGAGGCCGTCACGCTCGCGTCCCAGCCGGTCGAGGAGCGTCTTGACCTGCCCGTCCCAGGTGGTCTGCACCTTCTTCAGCGCAGACGCGGTCGCCCATCCGCTGAAAGCTGTGACCGCGCCGGTGTTTGACTCGTCCGCATGGTCACCCGCCTTCTTGGTGCTCGTCAGCAGCTCGTTCTCGATGACGCCGGCGGCGGCGTTCTTCTCGGACGCCGTCGATGAGAGTGTCGACGTTCCGCCGGGGCCGTACCCCGGGGTCGCCCCCTCCTCCGGGAGGCCGTTCAACTGCATGCCCGTGGAGCCGCGTTCGGCCGCCACGGTCCGCAGGGCGGCCCATTCCTCGTCGAAGCCCATTCCGCGTTGACTCCCGATACCGATGATCACGAAATTGCTTTGCATTCTATAGGTGAGCCCCGGGCGTCACTCCGTGACTCCTGAGGTATCGGAATTGATGACGCGTGACGTGTGGCTTCGGTTCCCGTCGTGATATATCAGTCGCTTATGGTGGAATCACGGATATGACTGGATTAGCTGAAAGGGTGTCGGTAAGTCTTGGAGCGGCCGGTGGCCGGCCGTCAGGTCCTTCTCGGCGGCAGTCCCTCGACCCGCTGGCCACCCCGGCCCGCGGTCCCCTCGCATGCGAGAGGCCCGCCTCCCGTCACGGGAAGCGGGCCTCTCGGCAGGCTCGGGTCAGACCGAACGGAACGCCAGCACCACGTTGTGGCCACCGAAGCCGAACGAGTTGTTGATCGCGGCGATCGACCCCTCCGGCAGCGCCCGCGGCTCACCGCGCACGACGTCCGCGTCGACAGCCTCGTCGAGGTCGTCGATGTTGATGGTGGGCGGCGCCAGGCGGTGGTGCAGTGCCAGCACCGTCGCCACGGTCTCGATACCGCCCGCGCCACCGAGGAGGTGACCCGTCATGGACTTCGTGGCGGAGATCGCGACATGGTCCAGGTCGTCGCCCAGCACCGCACGCAGCGCCTTGATCTCGGCGACGTCACCCTGCGGCGTGGACGTGGCGTGCGCGTTCAGGTGCACGACCTCCGACGGCTTCAGATCCGTGGAGTCCAGCAGGTTCTGCATCGCCGCGGCGATGCCGCGCCCGGTGGGCTCGGGCTGCGCGATGTGGTGGGCGTCCGCGGACAGGCCCTGGCCCAGCACCTCGCAGTAGACCTTGGCGCCTCGCGCGGCCGCGTGCTCCGCGGACTCCAGGATCACGACACCCGCGCCCTCGCCGAGCACGAAGCCGTCACGGGCCGTGTCGTAGGGACGCGAGGCCTTCTCGGGCTCGTCGTTGCTCTTGGACATCGCCATCATGTTGGCGAACGCGGCGATCGGCAGCGGGTGGATGGCCGCCTCGGTGCCACCGGCGACGACCACATCGGCCCGGCCGGTGCGGATCATCTCGACGGCGTAGCCGATGGCCTCGGCGCCCGACGCGCAGGCGGAGACCGGGGTGTGGACACCGGCCTGGGCGTTGACCTCCAGGCCGACGTTGGCCGCCGGGCCGTTGGGCATGAGCATGGGAACGGTGTGCGGGGAGACGCGGCGTACGCCCTTCTCCTTCAGCACGTCGTACTGGTCGAGCAGGGTGATCACGCCGCCGATGCCGGAGGCGATGACCGAGCCCAGACGCTCGGGCTGGATCTTCTCGTCCTCACCGGCCTTGCCGGTGAAGCCGGCGTCCGCCCACGCCTCGCGGGCGGCGATCAGCGCGAACTGCGCCGAGCGGTCCAGCTTGCGGGCGAGCGGTCGGGGCAGTACCTCGCCGGGATCGACGGCCGCGAGGGCAGCGATCCGGACGGGAAGTTCGGCGAAACGTTCGCCCTCGAGAGGCTTGACGCCGGAACGGCCGGCCATCAGACCTTCCCAGGTCGATGCGGAGTCGCCACCCAGCGGAGTGGTTGCGCCGATACCGGTGACGACCACGGTGCGATTGGTCGGGCTCACTGGAAAATCTTCTCCACGTGTAGAGGGTCGTGAATCAGCGGCGCCACCGCCGGGTGGCGACACACGGGACGGGCTGGGATCAGCCCTGGTGCTTCAGGATGTACTCGGCGGCGTCGCCGACCGTCTTGAGGTTCTTGACGTCCTCGTCGGGGATCTTGACGTCGAAGCGCTCTTCGGCGGCGACGACGACCTCGACCATGGACAGCGAGTCGACGTCCAGGTCGTCGGTGAAGGACTTGTCCAGCTGGACGTCCTCGACCGGGATACCGGCGATCTCGTTGACGATCTCGGCGAGACCGGTGACGATCTCTTCCTGAGTGGCGGCCATGTTGGCGCTCCTTCGATGTGTTTCTGCAGGGTTCGGGCGTGCGGACCGAAAGGTCCGGTGTGCCTAGGGGAGGGTAACGACCGTCGCGGCGTAGACGAGACCCGCCCCGAAGCCGATGATGAGCGCCGTGTCGCCGCTCTTGGCCTGACCGGTCGCCAGAAGCCGCTCCATTGCGAGCGGAATCGAGGCGGCCGACGTGTTGCCGGTGGTTTCCACGTCACGGGCGACCGTGACGTGCTCCGGCAGCTTGAGCGTCTTCACCATCGAGTCGATGATCCGCATGTTTGCCTGGTGCGGAATGAAGACATCCAGGTCCTCCGGGGAGATCCCGGCCGCTTCCAGCGCTTGCTGGGCGACCTTCGCCATCTCGAAGACGGCCCAGCGGAAGACCGCCTGGCCCTCCTGCGTGATGGCCGGGAACTTGACCTCGCCCCGTCCGTTGAGCGGAAGGTTCGAGACGTCGCCGACGTGCAAGTCGTTCCACGCCACGGTCTGCTTGATCGTCTCGGACTTGTCGCCCTCGGAACCCCAGACCGTGGGGCCGATGGCCGGGTCCTGGGACGGGCCGACCACGACCGCGCCCGCGCCGTCGCCGAACAGGAAGGCCGTCGCGCGGTCCTCCAGGTCGGTGAGGTCGCTGAGCCGCTCGACGCCGATGACAAGTACGTACTCCGCCGAGCCCTCGACGACCATGCCCTTGGCGAGGGTGAGGCCGTAGCCGAAGCCCGCGCAGCCCGCCGAGATGTCGAAGGCGGCGGGCTTGCCCGCACCGACCTTGTGCGCGATCTCGGTCGCGACGGCGGGGGTCTGCTTGAAGTGCGAGACGGTGGAGACGATGACTCCGCCGATCTGCTCGGGAGTGATCCCGGCGTCCGCGATCGCCTTGCCGGATGCCTCCACGGACATCATCGACACGGTCTCCTCGTCGGAGGCCCAGTGGCGGGTGGAGATACCGGAGCGGGAGCGGATCCACTCGTCGGACGAGTCGATCGTCTCGAGGATCACCTCGTTGGGCACTACACGGGTCGGGCGGTAGCCGCCCACACCCATGATCCGTGCGTACGGGGCGCCCTTGCTGGGCTTGATCTTCGACATGCTCTCGGGCTCCTTAGGCGCCTGCGTGCTCGGAGATGAGCGCGCGGGCCGCGTCGAGGTCGTCGGGGGTCTTGAGCGCGAGGGTCTGCACACCGGGCAGCGCGCGCTTGGCGAGCCCGACCAGGGTCCCACCGGGCGCCGCCTCGATGAGCGCAGTGACACCGAGCTCGGCGAAGGTCTCCATGCACAGGTCCCAGCGGACCGGGTTGGCGACCTGGCCGACGAGCCGCGAGATGACCTCGTCGCCGGTGGCGACCGTCTTCCCGTCGGCGTTCGACACGTACGTCACCTTCGGGTCGGTGACCTTCAGGTCGGCGGCCGCCGCACGCAGCTTCTCCACGGCCGGAGCCATGTGGTGCGTGTGGAACGCGCCGGCCACCTTGAGCGGCACCACGCGGCGTACGCCTTCGGGCTTGTCCTCGGTCAGCGCGGCGATCTGGGCCGCGGTGCCGGCGGCGACGATCTGCCCGCCGCCGTTGACGTTGGCCGGGGTGAGCCCCAGCTTCTCCAGGTGCGCGACCGTGACGTCCGGGTCTCCGCCGAGGAGCGCGGCCATGCCGGTCTCCGTGACCGCGGCGGCCTCGGCCATGCCGAGCCCCCGGGTGCGTACGAAGCGGAGCGCCGCCTCGTCGTCGACGACACCGGCGAGCGCGGCGGCGGTGATCTCACCGACGCTGTGGCCGGCTACGACGCCGGGCGAGGCGTCCAGGGCCGCGGCGGACAGGAGACCCGCGGCGACCAGCAGCGGCTGAGCCACCGCCGTGTCGCGGATCTCGTCCGCGTCGGCCTTCGTGCCGTAGTGGGCAAGGTCGAGCCCGATGGCGTCGGACCATCCCGCGATGCGGTCGGCGGCACCGGGGAGTTCGAGCCATGGAGTCAGGAAGCCGGGCGTCTGAGCGCCTTGGCCGGGAGCGACGAGTACGAGCACCCTCACACTCTCTCTTGTGGACGGCCCCGGACGCCCGTGGGGACAAGGACGAAGAACCGTCAGGGTAATTGTTGAAGTTCGACAAAAGTCTAGGACTGAGTATCCCCGGCGGCCAAGCGCCCCAGGATGAGGGCGATCCGCAGCGTGAACGCGGAGCGGACGTCGGAGGGTGACCACCCGGTGACGTCGGTCACACGTCGCAGCCGGTAGCGCACGGTATTGGGGTGCACGAACAGCATCCGTGCCGCGCCCTCAAGACTGCTCGCCTGCTCCAGATACACACTCAGCGTCTCCAGAAGTGCCGAACCCGCTTCTTCGAGCGGTCTGTAGATCTCCTCCACCAGCTGATCGCGCGCGGCAGGGTCGCCCGCCATCGCACGCTCAGGAAGGAGATCGTCCGACAGGACGGGCCTCGGAGCGTCCTGCCACGCCGAGCAGGCCTTGAGACCGGCTGCCGCGGCTTGCGCGGACCGGGTGGCCGCGAGGAGGTCGGGCACCACGGGGCCGGCGACGACGGGACCTGCCGCATAGGGCCCGATCAGCGACTTCGCCACGTTCAAGGGGTTGTCGCTGCCCCCCGCGATCACGACCAGGCGATGTCCGAGGACCCCGGTCAGGACCTGGAGCTTGGCGTGCCTGGCCGCCCGCCGGATCGCCTCCACGGTGAGCTCGCTGTCGCCTTCGGGAGCGGTGCCGAGGATGACGCACACATGCTCGGGGGAGTTCCAGCCGAGGGCGGCGGCCCGGGACACCGCCCCCTCGTCCGCCTCGCCGGACAGCACCGCGTTCACCACGAGCGACTCCAGCCGGGCGTCCCACGCGCCGCGCGCCTCGGCGGCCTGCGCGTACACCTGGGCGGTCGCGAAGGCGATCTCACGCGCGTACACGAGCAGCGCCTCACGAAGCACCGACTCGTCGCCGGGCGCCGCGACCTCCTCGATCGCGGTCTCCATGACCTCGATCGTCGTACGCACCATCTCGACGGTCTGCCGCAGGGTGATCGCCCGGGTCAGCTCGCGCGGAGCCGTGCCGAACACGTCGGTGGAGATCGCCTGCGGTGTTTCCGGGTGCCTGAACCACTCGGTGAACGCGGCGATACCGGCCTGGGCGACCAGGCCGATCCAGGACCGGTTCTCCGGTGGCATGGCCCGGTACCACGGCAGCGTCTCGTCCATGCGGGCGATGGCGTTCGCGGCCAGCCGGCCGGAGGACTGCTCCAGCCGTTTCAGGGTCGCGGCGTGGAGATGGGGGTCATGAGTGGCGGGCTGCTCAGGATCGGGTCGGGGCACGCACACAAGACTGCCTTATCGGGACAGGTACCCGGAGAGGTGGGGCGGGAGGTCGGCCGACGGGGATACCTTGGTGGCGTGATGGACGTACGCCGCTCCGGGGACCGCTTCCGCGGCGGGGACCCGGCAACGGGTGACTCCGCGGGCATCGAGACGCTGCACGCCTTCTCCTTCGGGCGGTTCTACGACCCGGACAATCTGCGCTTCGGGCCGATCCTGGCCTGCAACGAGGAGCGTCTCGCCCCCGGCGCCGGCTTCGACGAGCATCCGCACAGCCACACCGAGATCGTCACCTGGGTGGTGGAGGGCGAGCTCACCCACCGCGACTCGGCCTCGCACGCCACCGTCGTACGGGCCGGGGACGTCCAGCACCTCAGCTCGGCCGCCGGGGTGCGGCATGTCGAGCGCAATGACGGGGAAGACCCGCTGACGTTCATTCAGATGTGGCTGGCGCCTCTGGAGCCCGGCGGGGAGCCCTCCTACACCCACGTCGCCGGGATAGCCGACTCCACCCCGTACGCCCTCCCCGAGGCGGGCGCGATGCTCCATGTGCGCAGGCAGTCCGAGGGCGAGCGAACCGCCGTGCCGGACGCGGCGGGTGTCTACGTCCACGTCGTACGGGGCGAGGTCCGACTCGGCGGCGAGTCGCTCGGGGAGGGCGACTCGGCGCGGATCACGGAGTCCCGGGGGCTGGATCTGTTGGCGCTGCGGGACGCCGAGGTGCTGGTGTGGGAGCTCGGCGCGGTGTGAGGGCCGCGGCAGCCTCCTGAGGGACGAGCACCCGTGCACCGTGCGGGAACGGGCCTCCGCGCGCCGTGGACGGCCGGGACGCATGTCTACGGGCGCCGCTCCAGCAGCCCGAGTCCGAGCGCTGTGACCACCGCGTGCGTACGGTCGCTGACGTCGAGCTTGGCGAAGACCCGCAGCAGGTGCGTCTTCACCGTGGCCTCACTGATGACCAGCCGGCGGCCGATCTCCACGTTGGACAGCCCGTCGGCCACCGCGCCCAGCACGTCCACCTCGCGCCTGGTCAGCGTCACCGGGGCGGGTCTCCGCATGCGGGCCACCAGCCGCGCCGCGACGCGCGGAGCCAGGACGGTCTCGCCGCGGGACGCGGAACGGACCGCGTCCACCAGCTGCTCGCGGGTGGCGTCCTTGAGCAGGTAGCCGATGGCGCCGGCCTCGACGGCGCGCTCGATCTCCGCGTCGGTGTCGTACGTGGTCAGGATCAGCACCCGGGTCCGGGTGCGGCCGGCGACGATCTCCTCGGTGGCGCTCGTCCCGTCGAGGACGGGCATCCGCAGATCCATCAGCACCACATCGGGCTCCAGCCGCTCGACGAGCCCGACGGCCGCCCGCCCGTCCTCGGCCTCGCCGACGATGTCGATGGTGGGTTCGTCGGCCAGCAGGGCGACGACCCCGGCGCGCATCACCGTATGGTCGTCCGCCACCACGATCCGGAGCTTGCGTCCCGTCTCAGCGCCCTGTGTCATGTCAGCCCTGTCCGTCGGTGGGAATCATGGCGAGGATGCGCGTGCCGTCGCCGACCGAGCTGGTGACGGTGAGCTCACCGCCGAGCTCGTCGAGGCGTTTGCGCATCCCGTTCAGTCCGAAGCCGTGGGAGTCCTCGGTCACGAAGCCGCGGCCGTCGTCGGTGATCTCCAGCTCCACGCCGTACGGCTGTGCCGTGAGGACCACCGCCACCGTGGTGGCCGCCGCGTGCTTGCGGATGTTGGCGAGGGACTCCTGGGTGCAGCGCAGGAGCGCGATCCGGGTCTGCTGGTCGCATGCGACCTCCGGCAGTTCCGAGGTCACGCCGAGCCCGGTGTCCTCGGTGAACCGGTCCAGGGTCCGGCGCAGGGTGTCCGCCACCGAGCCGGGTGCGACACCGCTCCGCGGGGCCGCACCGACGAGGACCCGTGCCTCGGCGAGGTTCTCGCGCGCGGTGTTCTCGATCGCGAGCAGTTGCTTCGCGCTTCTGCCGGGATCGGTCTCCAGGCCGGACCGGGCAGCCTCCGCGAGCACGATGATGGACGCGAAGCCCTGGGCCAGCGTGTCGTGGATCTCCCGCGCGAGCCGTTCGCGCTCGTCCGCGGCTCCCTGGCGGTGGTGCGCCTCCACCAGCCGGATCCGGGCGTCCTCCAGGTCGGCGCTCAGCCGGCGGGCACGCGCGTCACCGTCCTCGGTGATGTGGCGCAACCCCAGCCCGATCAGCACGCCCGCCGCGTAGCCGATGAGCGTGAAGATCACGTTGCCGGTGAAGAACTCCCCGTCCCAGCCCTGCCGTACGACGTTGCCGGCGATCACCCCCGCCGCGGCGATGCCGCTGAGGGTGATCGCGGCACGCGCGCCGGTGGTGTAGATCCAGAAGTGCGGCAACGTCACCACGAAGAGCGCCGCGCTGCCGTCGAGCAGGTACGACATCGCGCCGAGGCCCACGACGAGTACGTACAGGTAGGGGCGGGGGCGCAGGACGGGGCTGTTCGGGAACAGCCCCACCGCGCCGTAGGACAGGGCGAGCACGGCCAGCAGCGCCAGCACCGGGTACCTCGTCGCGCCGGGTGCGTCCGCGACCGCGATGGCCGGTGGGACCACGCCCAGCAGCACCCAGAGGACGGCGTTCCACCGGTGCAACGACGGCACCGTCAACTCGGCGCCGGACTGCGGCCGTTGATTCACCGCGTCAGCCTACTTCTGCCAGAGGTCCGGCGGCCGGCGCCTCGGCGCGCCCGCCCCGCACCGGACGCGCGGGCCACCAGGCGCGCTCACCGAGCAGCAGCAGGACCGACGGCAGGACCATGAGCCGGATGACGACGGCGTCCAGGAGGACGGCCACGGCCAGGCAGAAGCCCATCTGCTTCATCTCGGTGAGGTGCAGGGCCACGAACGCACCGAACACCGTCACCATCACGATCGCCGCACTGGTCACCACCTTGGCCGACCGGTTGATGCCCTCCAGCACCGCGTCACGGGCGGACATGCCGTTCCGCCTGGCCTCCTGGATCCGGCTGACCACGAACACCTGGTAGTCCATCGACAGGCCGAAGAGGATCACGACGAGGAACAGCGGAACCCTGGACGCGATCGCGCCGAGGGAGTCGAAGGCCAGCAGGTCCTCCGCCCACGTCCCCTGGAAGAACAGGACCAGCATGCCGAGCGAGGCGGCGGCGGACAGCAGATTGAGCACGACGCCGATGACGCCGATGACCACCGAGCGGAACGCCCACACGGTCATCAGGAAGGTCATCAGCAGCAGGAACCCGATGACCAGCGGCAGTTTGCCGCTCTCGTGGGCCACGTAGTCGCGGCCCCGGGCCACGTCGCCGCTCACCGCGGTCTCCACGTCGGGCAGTTGACCGACGGTCGTGGGTATGAGGTCCTGGCGGAGGTGGCCGAGTGATTCGATCGCCTCGGCGGAGGGCGCGGGGAACGGGACCGCGAGTTCCAGCACGCTGATCCGGCCGTCGGGCGACGTACGGACCGTCGGCTCCGCGCCCTTCGCGAACAGCGGATCGGCCTGGGCCCGCTGTCCCAGGTCCACCAGGGCCTGCTTCACCTGTGCGGCTCGCTCCGGGGTGGAGCGGGCGACGACCTCGTGCGTGACGAAGAGTTCGGGGAAGCTCCCGGTCAGCCGGTCGTAGACCTGCATGGCCGGGATGTCGCGGGAGAAGGTGTCCTTGCCCGGGTCGATGAGCTTCATGCCGAGCGCGGGCGCGGCCAGGCCGAGCATGACGAGGACCGACAGGCACAGGGTGAGGGCGGGCCGGGTCCGCGCGGGTCGCAGCAGGGTGCCGAACACCCGCCCGGTCTCCGGCTTCGCGCTCCGGTCCGGCTTGCCGCGCTTCGCCCGGCGGGCGGCCCTGCGGGGGGCGAGGCGTTCGGTGCGGCGGCCGATCTTGACCAGCAGCGCGGGGAGCACGGTGAGCGAGCTGGCCACGGCGACCGCGACGACGAGGATGGTGCCGGTCGCCAGCGAGGAGAAGATGACGTCCGTGGCCAGATACAGGGTGGCCGTGGAGACGATCACGGCGAGGCCCGAGACCACGATGGCCCGCCCCGCGGTCGCCGCCGCCAGCTCCACGAGGGCTTCCGAGCCGATCCGCCCGCCGGCGCGGGCCCGCTCCTCCCGTTCGCGCTCGAGGTAGAAGAGCGTGTAGTCGACGCCCACCGCCAGGCCGATGAGCAGGATGAGGTTCATCCCGACTCCCGCGTCGGGAAGGACGTGCGAGGCGACCATGGACAGCCCGATGGCCGCGGCGATCGAGGAGAGGGCCAGCAGCAGCGGCACACCCGCCATGATCACCGAGCCGAACACGGCCAGCAGCGTGATGACGGTGACGGGCAGGCTGATGCGTTCGGAGAGGGCGAGGTCCTCCCCGCGCTGGTCGTTGACGCCCTTGCTGATGGAAGGGGATCCGGTCTCCTCCACCACCAGGTCCGGGTGGCTCGCCTGCACCTCGGCGGTCCGGGCGAGGAGCGGTACGACGTTCTGCCTGCCCTCCAGCTCGGGGCCGTTCAGGACCACCGAGACCAGCAGGGCCTTGCCGTCCTTCGAGCGGACGGGTGCAGCCACGCTCTCCACCTCGGGCAGGTCCCGCATCCGCTCGGTCACGTCCCGGGCCGCCGAACCGGCCGCGGCCGTGTCCAGAGGCCCCGACCGGGCCCGGATCGTGATCCGCTCGGTGGGTTCGCGCTGCAGGCCCCCTTCGGTCGCCATCGACTCGGCGTGTCCCGCCTCACCGACCCAGAAGTCCTTGGTGGTGGCCTGGTTGGTGCCCACCGCGATTCCGGCCGCGAGGCAGAGGACGACGAACGCGAACCAGCCGGCGATCGCGCGTCCGGCGTGCCGCGCGCTCCATCGGGCCATCCGTACAGGGAGTTGTCTCATGCCGGAAATCCTGGTCGGCGAGGGGCCCTCCCCGGCACGTCCGGCCGGTTGAACCTGTTGTCCACCGGCCGGTGGACAACAGAGGTGGGGCTACCGGTACCACCGTGCGGCAGCGTGCGCTCAGCGCACCGGCCGGTAGCCGTCGTAGTCGTTCCAGGAAGGCTGCTGGGTCATCAGCTCCTCCCAGGTCGGCCACACCTCGCCCGTCCTCTGCCGGACGAGCTCGCCCGGCATGCTGAACGGTGGGGCCTTGTGCGGTTTGACGAGGGCCTGGCCGACGACGGTGTCGTGGAGCACCGCCGCGGCGTGCAGCCTGGGCAGCGCGGCGTGGATACGCCGGACGTAGTCGGCCGCAGGGGTGTGCGGCCCTTCCGGGCCGAGGTCGTATCCGGCGCCGATCGTCACCAGGGCGATCTCGGGACGCTTACGGACGGCGATCCCGTAGTGCAGGTGCAGGGCGATCGCGTCCCACACGACGTCGACCTTCCCGGGCGCCAGCCCCTGGTCGGTGAGGAAGCGGGCGGCCAGGTCGGCGCCGTCGATGTCGAAGGGCTGATCACCGTCGCCCTCCGGGCTGAGCCCGGCGTCATGCAGGACGCAGCCCAGGAACAGCAGCTCGTCGTCGTAGTCCTGACCGGGCCGCAGGCCTTGCTGTTCGCCGGCGGAGCGCCCGTAGAGGTAGCTGCGCATGCTGTGGTTGAAGAGGGCCGGTGACTCGATCCCCTCCACGTATCGCACGGTCCTGAGTGCCAGGTCGGTGCGCGGAAAGGGTAATTCCCGGTAGGCGTCGTTCATCGGCGGGACCTCCTGGACATGGCTGCGGCAAGGGACGCGGGCAAGCGGGTCACACGCTCGTGGTGGAGCCGGGGCGGACGATCATCAGGACGACGACCACGGCCCAGATGAGGTTGAAGATGCCGGTGAGCATCGTCAACCGGGTGGCCGTGGGGCGCGCCGCCTCCTCGGCGAGCGCGTCCTCGCCCTCGGCGAGCAGGAGCCGCTGCCCGGGCAGGATGGCGAACCCGAGCAGGACCGCGGCGATCACGGTGAGGACGAGAGAGACGATCAGCCAGGCGTCGGTGAGCACCCCGAGCGCGGCGCCGGTCGCTATTCCGAAAACGGGTACGACGATGCCCCCGAGCGCGTAGCCGTAGCAGACGCGGTGCAGGAGCGCGGCGACCCCGGCGGACCGGCCCGCCCCCTCCGTGCCGTCCAGCGCCCGCAGTGCGTAGCGCGGGAACATCGAGGCGGCGACGGTGATCGACCCGACGGTCACGATCGCCGCCAGGACATGGATGGATAGCAGCAGCTTGGTCACTGCGGGTGCCTCCTGCTCGGACACGCGTATATGTTGGCTGCCAATACATACACTGCCTACGGCTCTTTTGGGTAGGCTGCCTACTCATGAAGGCGGATGCGGTACGAGGGCACCTCGACGGACTGTTGCTTGCCGTGCTGGAACAGGGCCCACTGCACGGGTACGCGATCATTGCCGCCGTGCAGCGCCGCAGCGGGGGAGTCGTCGAGCTGCGCACGGGCACGATCTATCCGGCCCTGAACCGGCTGGAGCGGATCGGGCTGCTGAGCAGCAGCTGGGAGTCCGTCGGCGAACGGCGCCGGCGCTGTTACGAGCTCACTGGGGAGGGTCGGCGCACCCTGGCGGGGGAGCGGGCGGCGTGGGACGAATTCACCACGGCGATCGGTTCCGTCCTCAACCCTTCCACCCTGCCCGGGCTGACCACGTGAACGCCGAAGGCGGACCGGCCGACCCCGTCGCGGACTACGAGGCGGCCCTGACGGCCGCCCTGCACGGGCCTGGTGGGGACAAGGCCCGCATGATCGAGGAACTGCGCGACGGCCTCGCGGGCACGGTCGAGGCCCACGTCGGCGAGGGGAAGCCCTACGAGTACGCGGCTCGTCTGGCGGTGCGGGAGTTCGGGACCGTCGAGGAGATCGCGCCGGCCTGCCAGCGCGAACTGACCATCGCCCAGGCTCGGCACACGGCACGGGCGGCCGTCCTCACCGCGCCCTTCCTGATCGCCTGCTGGTACCTGGCCCGGACGTCCGGCGTCCCCGGGACGGCCTGGCAACTGGCGCGCACGGCCCAGTCGCTGGCCGTTCACCTGGCCGGCGTCGCGATCGCCGCCGCGCTGCTCGCCGCGTCGACGCTCGCCGCCACCGGGGCACTCGCCCGCCGGCTGCCCACGCCGCACCGGCTGCCCCTGGTCGTCGCCTGGGCCGGCACCACGACCAGCATCACCAT
Organism: Streptomyces sp. NPDC060209; assembly: GCF_042728155.1. Classification (NCBI taxonomy): domain Bacteria; kingdom Bacillati; phylum Actinomycetota; class Actinomycetes; order Kitasatosporales; family Streptomycetaceae; genus Streptomyces; species Streptomyces sp. NPDC060209. The sequence goes on along the minus strand of NZ_JBHWZS010000002.1, from coordinate 23,830 downwards.
GGCGGTCGCGACGCTCGCGCTCACCGTCGCCGCCGCGCTCGCCACGGACTGGGCGCTGCTCGCCCTGGCCGGCACCCTCTCGGCCGCCTCGCACGCCGTGGTGGCGTCCTCGGCCCGCGCCAGCCGCCGCTGTGCCCGGCTGACCCTGGTGTAGAGCGCGGGTCCGACCCGCCCCCGCGTGTGGATGACTACTTGCTCCGGGTGTCGTAGGCGTCCCGGCTGGCCTGGATCTCGCCGTTGTGCTCGATGGCCCAGCGGGCGAGCGCCAGAGCGGGCGGGATGAGGCTCTTCCCCCGGGGAGTGAGCGCGTACTCGACGCGTGGTGGGACCTCCGCGTAGGCGGTGCGGGAGACGAGCCCGTCCCGTTCGAGGTTGCGCAGGGTCAGTGTGAGCATCCGCTGCGAGATGCCGGGGATGTGCTTGTGCAGGTGGGAGAAGCGCATCCGCCCCTCGTCCAGCGTCGCCACGATCAGCATCGTCCACTTGTCGCAGATCCGGTCCAGGATCGCCCGGATCGCCTGGCCGCCGTCCCCCCGGATCATGCAGGTGTGTTCGTACTGCTCCACGACAGCTCCTTGTGCGTAGCTCACATCCGTGTGCCTTTTGTAGGCCTCCCGATAGTGACTCATGATGAGGCAACTTACGGTTCGTAACTAACGGAGGTCTGCCATGCAGGTCGCGTACTGGATCGTCGCCGCGCTCCTGGCCCTGCTCTACGTTTATTCGGGCGGCATGAAGGTCCTTCAGGACCAGGAGAAACTACGGCCGATGATGGGCTGGGTCGACCAGGTGCCCATGCCGCTCGTCAGAGCCATCGGGGCTCTGGAGGTTCTCGGGGCGCTGGGCCTCGTCCTGCCGCCCCTCACCGGCATCGCGGTCGTGCTCGCCGTCGCGGCCGCGATCGGACTGGTCCTGGTGCAGATCGGCGGCATGGCGCTGCACCTGTCCCGCGGCGAGGTGCGGGTGATCGGGCTCAACATCGTCCTTCTGGTGCTGGCCGCGGTGACGGCCTGGCTGGGAACTGTCTGGCTCTGACCGTGCCGGCCCTCAGGCCTTCGACTTGTCCGCCAGCTTGTCCAGCTCGCGCATCGCCTGACCGTGCGAGCTGATCCGGCGCGACACGGTGCCGACGGCGAAGAGCGTCCCGCCGGTCACCGAGATCGGCACGGACGCCCCGAGCACGGCCAGGACCTCCGGCCAGTCCCGTTCCTGTGCGCAGTAATCCCCGTGCAGCTCACCCTCGTTGGCGGTGCCGCGGTCAGTGAAGAGCCGGGACTCGCAGTCGTCGGGGTACTTGTCGTCGGGCTTCCTGTCCGCCTGGTAGGGCATCGTCAGCAGCACGGCGCACCAGACCCACAGGACAGCGGCCAGGGACAGAAGGACGACGCCCCAGGTGCGGGTCTTCGTGGCCTTGTCGCGGAAGTCGAGGTCGAACTCTCGTGAGCGCATGGCGGCCGAATCTATAGGAGCCGAATGCGCGCGGTCCGTCCGGGTGGGATCAGGCCGCGAAACACCGCAGCCACGCGTCCAGGGCGGCGAAGTCCGCGCCGGTGAGCCCCCGCCACGCCTCGACGCGATGGAGCAGTGCCGGTCCTGGGTGGTGCGCCTCCACCCAGGACCGGTCGATGTCCGTGATCTCGTCGTCGACCCAGGCGAAGGGGCGCCCGGAGGCCCACCCGACGAGCCCGGGGGTCTTCCAGTGCAGCCCGTGCGCCCCCTCGTCGACGGGCGGATCCGGCCAGTTCACCACGGGCAGTTCCGGCAGCCCGAGCCACGGAGTGAGGTACGCGTTCGCATCCGACATCCACGTCGTGGCCCACACCAGTTCGCAGGGCAACGCCATCAGCCGGGGCCCCTGGCTGGGGTCGACCCTGTTGACCAGCGGATTCGCGTCTGCTTCCTCGGGGTCGCGCCTCGAATCGAAGACCGGATAGCCGTCCGGGAGCTGCTCCCGGGTCGCGCCGAAGGGGATGAGCGGGCCGTCGACATCGAGGAAGAGAAGGGGCGGAGGGGATCCGGTCACGCCTGCACGGTAACGCTGGTCAGCCCTGCTCGCCGTACGGTGCGGTCAGCGGAGCCCGTCCACGAAGGCCTGCCAAGCGTTGGTGCCCAGGACGATCACGGGGCCGGCCGGGTTCTTGCTGTCGCGGACGGGGACGGATGCGGAGCAGTTGTCGGCGACCTCGACGCATTCGCCGCCGTTGGTGCCGCTGTAGGAGGACTTCCGCCAGGCGGCACCGCCGGTGACGGTGCACTCGACGCATTCGCCGCCGGTGCTCCCGCTGTAGCTGGACTTACGCCACACCGCGCTCTTCAGGTTCGGACCGGTCGCCATAACGCTCCTCCATCACACGGGTGATCAGTGCCGCGGAGTCCTCGACGGAGAGTGCTGCGGCCTGCAAATGAGCGTAACGGCGGGCGGCCTCCCTGATGGTCTCGGGGTTGGCGGTCATATGGCCGGAGATGAGGTCCTCCGTGTAGATGATGTCCGGATCCTTCTCGAATCGCATCGCGGTGAACGAGCCGTCCAAGCTTGTGTGTTCACCCATGACGAACGGCAGCACCTGGATCCGCATCCACCGGTGCCCCGTGAACTCCAACAAGCGGGCGAGTTGGTTCCGCATGACCTCGTGCCCGCCGATCGGCCGGTGCAGCACTGCCTCGTCCATGATCGCCCAGGCCAGCGGGGGCTGTTCCCGCTCCAGGATTCGCTGGCGTTCCATCCGGGCCGCGAGCAGCCCCTCCAGGTCGTCGGGCATACCGGTGGCCAGTACGGCCCTCGCGTACTCCTCCGTCTGTAGCAGCCCGTACACCAACTGCCCCTGGTACGTGGAGATGTAGGTCGCCCGCGCCTCCATCTCCGCGTACGGCTGGAACCAGGTCGGCAGTTGGCTTCGCAGGACCAGGCCGACCAGCCGTGAGAACACCCCGTCCGTGCCCAGCGCCGCGTCCAGGCGCTCCGAGAAGTCGCGGGTCGGTACCTTCTTCGTGGTCTCGATCTGGCCGACCAGCGAGCCCGTGCAGAAGATGATCTCGCCGAGCTGGCCCTGTCGCAGGCCGTTGGCCTCCCGCTGGCGGCGCAGCTCCCAGCCGTAGTAGTCCAGTGGAGAAGCGCTGGGGTCGAGTGACTGCACGTTGGCCACGGCGGGGCGCCTCTCGCTTCAACGCCTGACGGCGTTCGTTTCAGGTGGTAGCCGAGAGTAATCAATCCGCTGCACGCTGGTGACATGAATCACGTATCCGATACCCGGACCGGTGACGCCGAGGCTGCGGTCTATCGCGCCGATCTCGCGATGGGCGAGCACTCCGCCCGTCATCTGCGGCGCATCCTGCGGCTGTACCTCACCGGCTGGGGCCTGCTCGGTCTGGCGGACGCGGCGGAGCTCGCCCTGACCGAGCTCATCGCCAACGTCGTGCGGCATGTTCCCGGCCGCCGGGGTCAGGCGCTCATCTTCCTGCTCCCCTCCGGGGGCGTCCGTGTCGAGGTCGCGGACTCCTGCCCCCGGCTGCCTTCGCCCGCCCTCGCCGGGGATGTGCTCGACGAGGGTGGGCGGGGGCTGTTGCTGGTCGATGCAGTCACCGACAGCTGGGGCGTGGAGGCGCGACGCGACGGGCGCGGGAAGACGGTGTGGTTCGAGTGCTCTCAGCGGGAGGCGCCGAGCTCCGCCAGGACCGCGTCGGTGAACGGCGTCCAGACCTCGGCCGCCCACGGTCCGAAGGCCCGGTCCGTCAGTGCGACGCAGGCCGCGCCCGCAGCCGGGTCGATCCACAGGAACGTGCCGGACTGGCCGAAGTGGCCGAAGGTGGCGGGAGAGGACGAAAGGCCGGTCCAGTGCGGCGACTTGGAGTCACGGATCTCGAAGCCGAGTCCCCAGTCGTTGGGGTTCTGGTGACCGTAGCCGGGAAGCACACCCTTGAGTCCGGGGTGGACGACGGTCTGCGCCTCAAGGACCGTACGCGGGTCGAGGAGCCGCGGGGCCTGCACCTCCGCGGCGAACCGCACCAGGTCGTCCACGGTCGAGACGCCGTCCTTCGCGGGGGAGCCGTCCAGGGCGGTCGACGTCATGCCGAGGGGTTCCAGGACCGCCTGGCGCACGTACTCGGGGAACGGGATGTCCGTGGCCTTCGCGATGTGGTCGCCGAGCACCTCGAAGCCCGCGTTGGAATACAGCCTGCGGGTGCCGGGCGGTGCCGTGACGCGGTGCTCGTCGAAGGCGAGACCGCTGGTGTGCGCGAGGAGGTGGCGGACGGTCGAGCCCTCGGGGCCGGCCGGTTCGTCCAGCTCGACGGCGCCTTCCTCGTAGGCCACCAGCGCCGCGTAGGCGGCGAGCGGTTTGGTCACCGAGGCCAGCGGGAAGCGGTGCGCGGTGGGACCATGGCTACCCAGGAGCGTGCCGTCCGAGGTGACGACGGCGGCTGCCGCGGTGGGTACGGGCCAGTTCTCGATCATCGCCAGGCTCTGCATGCGTACGAGCCTAACGGGAGCCCGAATCCGAGATCGCACCCGATTACGCTTGCTTGGAGTGCACTCCAAGGTTCTAGCGTGGAGGCATGACGGTGATGGAGAGCACTTCCGCACGGACGGACACCTGCGCTTCTGCCCCGAAGGCGCACCCGCGCCCCGAGGGCCAGGACCACTACACCATCAGCGAGGTCGTGGCGTTCAGCGGGCTCACCGCCCACACACTGCGCTGGTACGAGCGGATCGGGCTCATGCCGCACGTCGACCGCTCCCACACGGGCCAGCGACGGTTCAGCAACCGGGACCTGGACTGGCTCGCCTTCGTCGGCAAGCTGAGACTGACCGGAATGCCGGTCGCCGCCATGGTCAGGTACGCCGAACTGATCCGCGAGGGCGACCACACCTTCGCGGAGCGGCAGGAGCTGCTGGAGCAGACCCGGCGTGACGTGAAGACCCGGATCGCGGAACTCCAGGGGACCCTGGCCGTCCTCGACTTCAAGATCGACTTTTATGGCGGCGTCCGCACGGCGTCGGAAGGGGTCTGAACGACATGAGCGACACCGGAAAGATCGCGACAGCGGAGCTCGGCACCGGAGGCCCGCAGGTCGGTGTGCAGGGGCTCGGCTGCATGGGGATCAGCGAGTTCTACGGGGACACCGACGAGGCGGCCGCCCGGGACACCCTGGAGGCGGCGCTGGAGGCCGGCGTCACCCTCTTCGACACCGCCGACGTCTACGGGCGCGGGGCCAACGAGACCTTCCTCGCCCCGTTCGTGGGAGCGCACCGCGACGAGATCACGCTGGCCACGAAGTTCGCCATCGAGCGGACCGACGACCCGCACTACCGTGGGGTTCGCAACGACCCCGCGTACATCCGTGAGGCGGTCGAGGCCAGCCTGCGCCGGCTGAACACCGACGTCATCGACCTGTACTACATGCACCGCCGCGATCCGCTCGTACCGCTCGCCGACTCGGTGGGCGCGATGGCCGAGCTGGTGCGGCAGGGCAAGGTCAAGCAGCTCGGGCTGAGCGAGGTGACCGGGGACGAGCTCCGCGAGGCGCACGCCGTGCACCCGATCGCCGCCCTCCAGTCCGAGTGGTCGCTCTTCAGCCGGGACGTGGAGCACAGCGCCGTGCCCGCGGCCGTCGAGCTCGGGGTGACCCTGGTGCCCTACTCCCCGCTCGGCCGTGGGTTCCTGACCGGGGCGTTCGCGGACGCGGTCAAGGACCTGGGGCAGGGCGACTTCCGTGTGCACCAGCCGCGCTTCACCGGCGAGAACGCGAAGACCAACGCGGCCCTGCTGGAGCCGGTGCACAAGATCGCTGCCGCACACGGCGCGACGGCCGCGCAGGTCGCCCTGGCCTGGGTGCAGCAGCGGGCGCAGGTGCACGGTCTGACCGTGGTGCCGATCCCGGGCACGCGTAAGCGCAGCCGTCTGCTGGAGAACGTCGGGGCGACCGGGCTGACCCTGACCGGGCAGGAGCTCGAAGTGCTGGAGCCCATCGCGGGCCAGGTGGCCGGCGACCGTTACCCGGACATGAGCAACACGGCCACCGCACGCGAGTAGGCGGCTTCTCCGACGTACTCCTGTGGACCGTTCGACCGTCGGCAAGGGAATCAGGCGCAGACGAACGGTGCGCGCGTAGCGCGGTGGTGGTCCCGAACCGAGGTCGCACTGTCGGCGCTCGGCCGGATGGTCGTCAGCTCACCTGTGCTGCACCGTGTACCCGCTGTTCCGGAGCGTCGAATCAAGGTGGGAGGGGAAGAACCCGCTGCCGTCCTGACCGTAGGACGCGTATTGCGTGGTTTCACCCCGTCCAGGAGCGTCAGCCGGCGACGGCCATGAGTGGTTCTCGCTCGAGCTTGCGTACAGGGCGTGGTCGAAGGTGTGGGAAGTCTCGACGGTCCGAGTGAATTCGTCTGTGAGGCGCCGGTGGCGGCCCCGGTCGCGGCGTACCTGCACGAGGCGGCCCTCTGCGTACAGCAACTGGGCCCGGGAGACCAGTTGCGTGAGCCCGATGCCGAGTTGGGCGGCAAGGGCTGCCGCATCCGTGCCCTTGTTCCAGCCGTCCACGAGCAAGGAGTCGCGAGCATCCGTCCACTCCTTCATTCCCGTGGGCGCCGCAGGTGCCGCCTGTTGAGTGGAGGACTGTTCCACGCGGGGTGACGGAATGGAGGACTGCGTGGACTCCAGCCGTACGGTGACCGCGGGGTTCCCGCCCTGGGGAGAGGGCAAGGGCTCGCTGTTGCCGGAAGCGGCCTTCGTTGCCGCGCCGGCGCCCGGAGCGTCGGTCGGCGGATCATTGAGCAGCGCTCCGGCGAGCGAGCGGGCATCGCTCTTGCCGACGGTACGGCGGGCAAGCCGCACTTCGCGCTCGTTCAGTCCCAGCAATTCGGCAACAGCGGCGTCATTACCCACAGTGACGGCGAAAGCGGCGAGAGTTCTCGCGCGTTCCGCCTGCGCCCCGTCGAATACCGACTGCGCCTCACGCACGCGGTCGTCCGCACCGCAGAAGGCGTCGGCCAAAACTGCGTGCCGCCTCCACATCTCCCTGGCTTCCACGGTCGATCAACGGCCGTTGCGGCTGAATAGGATCTAGCAAGATCCAGAAATAACCCGATTGGACGCGTGAGGTCACATCTGACGAACATCATTCCGCATCATGTTCCCGGCCGTTCGTGCTCTTAGTTCGCGAACCGGGATTTCTTCCGGCCGTCACATCATCTGATCGGCATGCTTTTTTGAAGGCGGAGTATCCGCAAGGTTCGCTCGATCTCTTCCTGGTGGTGACGATAGGAGATGAGCCGGCGCCACTCCGGATCCGGGACGCCGGGGAGCGCGTTACCGCGAGCGGCCCAGAGCCGGAACAACTCCTCATACATCGGCGTTTCTGTTCTTTCCCGGCTTGCTTTCGGGGAAGCCGTAAGCGGTCGCGACTCATAGCCGTGCTCCGCGGCCCTGGGGCCGGGCACGCTTCTCGCTCTTCCAGGCGTATGTTCCGAAACGAAAGATGCGTAGCCGGTGCCCGTTGTCGTCGGGGCATCAGATGTATTCATGCCTGAGAAACGAACGTCCACCCCACTTGTCACTACTCGTGCAACTGCGCCGCCGCATTGGCGGGTTCATGGCCGGCAGTTCGGGCGAGCGTTCCGGCGCGGCTCGGAACTGCCGTTCAAAGTGCGCACGGCCATGCGCAGTGACTTCGCGAGGGCCTTCGAATCCACCGGGTACGAGCTGGGTCCTGAGGTCAGGGCCGCCACACGCCCGGCGGCCGAGGAGGTCCTGGCAGTCCAGGCACTCCTCGGCCGGCTCAGGACCGCTCGCGTCACAGGAGCCGCTTGCGGCCCCAGACGATGACGAAGGTGGCGACGGCCGCAGCGAGGGCGAACATGGCGCCGGCCCCGAGCCACTGCATCGTCTGCATCTGGGAGACGTCGAGGTAGTCGAGGGACCAGCCGATGACGTGCTTCGACTCCAGGCAGGCGGTGTGCGCCCGGTCGTTGTCCATCTGGTCGAGGCAGGTGGTCCAGTCCAGGCGGTCTCCGGAGCTGGTGAGGAAGTAGGTGCCCTGTCCCTGCTGCTCCGCCTGGTCAGGCAGCTCCGGCGGTACCAGACCGGCCCCGACACCCTTGTCGGTGTTGATCGACATGACGTGCCCCAGGCTCCGCCAGGCCTCGCTCCAGACGAACTCGATCGCCACGACGATGCCGAGCGTGACCACCATCGACACCAGCGTGCGGCGCAGGAGCAGGCCGACCGCCACACCCACGGTGAACGTGAGCAGGGCGTAGGCCACCGGTACGGCCCCCGTGACACTGAAGAGCGAGGTCCAGATGAGGGCGTCGGAAAGCCCCTTGAGCGGGCGCCACCACCAGGTGAACATGGCGCTGAGCATGCCGGTCGACAGAGCGAGCACCGCGGCGGGAACGGCGAGTTTCATGATGAGCCACCGCAGTCGGCTGACGGACTGCGAGGTCACCAGCTTGGCGGTGCCGGTCTCCAGGTCGCCCGCGATGAGCGGAGCCCCGAGGAAGACACCGGCCAGGACGGGGATGTAGCTGAGGTAGCTCCCGATGCTGTGCAGACGGTCGACGTGGGTCTCGAAGTCGGACGGCAAGCCGCCCAGCCTCCGCGAGTTCGGGTCCTGGGCGGCCAGGAAGTCCATCGCCTGCCCGCGCAGGTAGGCCATGACGGCCACGCCGAGGAGCATGACGGCGACGAGCGTCCAGAACGCGGCGCGGTGCTGGCGCCAGACGAGCCAGACCGGGCCGCCGAGCCGGGGGATCCAGCTGTTCCGCAGGGATCCGGCGGGCGCCGTACGGGCCGGGTCACGAGTGAGGGTGGTCATGCGGTCACAGCCTTCTGCCGGTCGCGGGTGATGATGTCCTGGATGTCGCCGACCTGGGCGCTGGGAGCGATCAGCGGCGGCGCGTCGGGTGACCGCAGATACGCCAGCAGAAGCTCCTCAAGGGTGGGAGGCTCCGCCTGCCCGCCGTACTCGACCGGTCCGCCGAGACGCACCAGGACGCCCGGCCGGCCCTCGTTGCGGGGCTCGATGACCCTGTGCGGCGCGAGTGCGGGGGACGAGCCGTCCCCCGGGACGGCGAACAGCGCGTGCGCGGCGCGCAGCTCGTTCACCTCGCCCGCGAGACGCAGACCGCCGTTCGCGATGACGAGGAGGTAGTCGCAGATGTGCTCCAGCTCGGCGAGCATGTGCGAGGAGACCAGCACCGTGGTGCCGTGTTCGGCGGCCTCCTTCGTCAGGGTGGCCATGAGCTCGCGGCGGACCAGCGGGTCCAGATCGGCCATCGGCTCGTCGAGGATGAGCAGATCAGGGCGCTTCCCGAAGGCCAGGGCGAAGGCGACGCGGGTGCGCTGCCCCCCGGACAGTGTTCCGACCTTCGCTTCCAGCGGCACCTGGCCCGCACGGACGATGCCCTCGGCGATCTCCTGGTCCCAGCGAGGGTTGAACTCGCGGCCCAGTCGCAGGGTTTCAGCCACGGTGAAGCGCCGGAACAGCGGCTTCTCCTGGGTCAGGAAGGCGGTCCGCAGGACGGCCTCGGTCGATCCCGGCTCCGCGCCGAACACCCGCAGGGCGCCGGACGTCGGCCGGATCATGTTCGTGGCCATGCCCATCAGGGTGCTCTTACCGGAGCCGTTGGGCCCGACGAGGCCGCACACCCGCCCGGCCGGCAGCCGGAAGGAAACGTCCTGCAGGGCCCAGCCGCGCCGGTACTTCTTCCCGAGCCCCTGGGCCTCGATCGCAGCCGCGCCGACGGGCGGCCGCACGGACTCCGTTCCGCTTCCGTGGTGCGACTCTGCGTGATTCATCCGTGGCTCCTGTGCGTGGGGGAGGGGCGGGCCCTGTACGTGGGGGGAGGGCCCGGCCGTGTGCGCTGTCGACCGGTGGGTCGCGATGTCGCCTAAGCGGGGTTCCGCTTCGAGGCGAGGCCGGCCGCGATCGTGACATCCTCCTCGTGTGATGAACGGCGAACGCCGCCCGATGGAGACAACTCTTGTCCATCGCGCCTCGCGGCGGATCGGGCGAAAGACAGATCATGCGCGGCCGGCTCCGACTTTCGGCCGGTCGGCGGGAGGACGGTGAGAGAGATGCTGGAGAGGTTGGCCGCACCCACAGCCACACGGGGGAAGGACCATCCGCAGCTGCTTGTCACGATCCGGCTGGTGCTGGTCGTGGCCCTGGTCGGCCTTGTCGTGCTGGACTGGGTGGGCGGCGGTTTCTACCGGATCGGGAACAACGGCGCCTCCGCGCTGGGCCCCGCCAAGCTGGGTGGTGCCCTGCTGGCCATCGCTCTCGTCGTGGCGTCTCCCCGGCTCGGCAGCCGGGCGCTGCCGGCAGCCGGCTGCATCCTGGCGTTCGTGTCGCTGTGTCTCTCGGTGGTGCTGCACATGGAGATGTCGGTCGGGGTGCAGGCGCTGGGATACGCCGAACCGGCGGCTCTGGTGTGGCTCCTGCTGGTCGTCGCCCGACGCGGGGTGCCGTCGTGGGCGGCGGTGGCCATTCCGCTGCTGTACCTGGCGATCGTGCTGCGACCGGTGTCGGTCCAGGCCAAGCAGTCCACGACCATCTTCGCGCTGATGTACGCCCTGGTAGCGCTCCTGGTGTTGGGCATCGGCCTCGGGACGCGCCTGCTACTCGTGGACCGGCGGCGGCAGGCGGCGGCTCTCAAGCTGGAGCAGCGGACGGAGTTCGCCAGGGACCTCCACGACTTCGTCGCCCACCACGTGACCGGCATCGTCGTACAGGCACAGGGCGCCCACGCGATCGCGGGCCGGAAGCCCGAACTGGTGCCGCCCGCGCTGCAGCGGATCGAGCAGGCGGGCTCGGAGGCGCTGACCTCCATGCGGCACATGGTGGGGATGCTGCGCGACGCCGACGGAGAGGTGGCGCTGACGCCGCTGGCGGGCATCGGTGAAGTGCGGTCGCTGGTCGAGGAGTTCTCAGCCGTCGGCGGGGCGCGGGCCCGGCTCGAACTGGAGGGGACCTTCGACGACCTTCCGGTGGAGGTGACCACCACCGCCCACCGCGTGGTGATGGAGGCCCTCACCAACGTACGCAAACACGCCCACGGATGCACCGAGGTGCGGGTGCGCGTGAAGCGCTCGGGAGACCGGCTCACCGTGCGGGTCAGCGACGACGGGCGGCCACGCCATGTCTCGCAGAGCGGCTTCGGACTGAAGGGCCTGAACGAGCGGGTGGGCCTGATCGGCGGAAGCGTCCAGGCGGGCCCGGTGACAGCCGGTGGCTGGGGTGTCGAGGCGACGCTCCCCGTGTCCACGGCAGGGGCGGCGGTCTCATGACGATCCGTGTGCTGATCGCCGACGACCAGGCCATGGTCCGTGCCGGATTCGCGATGATCCTCGCCGCGGAGGACGACATCGAGGTCGTCGGTGAGGCCGCGGACGGGGTGCACGCCGTGGAACTCGCCGGGCAGCACCGGCCCGACGTGGTGCTGATGGACATCCGCATGCCCCGCATGGACGGGCTGGAGGCACTGCGCAGACTGACCCGCCCCGGCACCGTGAACCCGCCGAAGGTCGTCGTGGTGACCACGTTCGACGACGACGAGTACGTCCAGCGAGCCCTGAGCGAAGGCGCCTCCGGTTTCCTGATCAAGGACTCCGGCCCTGCCCTGCTGGTCGAGGCCATCAGGGCGGCGGCCTCCGGCGAGGCACTGGTCAGCCCGGCCATCACCGTACGGCTGCTGCGGCGCCTCAACAGCGCGGTGCCCGCGCCTCGGGAGCCGCACACCGCGCTCTCCGCACGGGAGAAGGACCTGGTACGTCTGGTGGCCAGGGGGCTGACCAACGCCGAGATCGCCACCGAACTGTCCATCTCCGTGGGCACGGTGAAGACCCATCTCGGCAACGTGCAGATCAAGCTGTCCGCCCGCAACCGTGTGGAGATCGCCGCCTGGGCCTGGGAATCCGGCCTGGTCGAGGGGCGACGGTAAGCCGTCCCACCGGGCGTCGAGGGTTCAGGCCAGCCGCAGCGCGAAGACCGCGAAGCCCGCCGCGAGCAGCCCGGCCGCTGCCCGGCGGGCGTTCGTGGCGCGGCTGCCCGTGGAGTCCCAGGGGGCCTCGAACCTGCGGGCGTACCGGGAGATCACCACGAGCAGGGCGGCGAACAGCGGCATCCAGGCCAGCCGGGCGAGGATCCAGCCGACCGAGTCCGGGTCGGTCGTCAGCCCGGGTACGGCTCCGGCGAAGGACGCCGGGACGGCCGCGGCCAGCATCGCCGTCTGGTGCCAGCACAGGATCGTCATCGCCGACAGGTTGATCACCACCACGGGGGCCCACAGCACCGGGCGGCGCAGCGCCCGGCCGATCCGGTCGTGCAGCAGGACCGCCGCACCGCTCTGCGCCGAGGCCAGCGCGAGGACCAGCAGCGACGGCGGATGCGAATTGGTCCGCGCCTCGCCCGGTACGCCGACCATCGACGCCGGGTAGTGGAAGGCGAGCAGCAGCACGGCGAACAGGGCGGTGCCGCCGACGAGCAGGAGCCGGGCGCCCCGCCGGGAGAGGCGGCCCTGGCCCCAGCAGACGCCGAGTTGATACGCGAAGAGCCAGCCGGGCAGGATGTTCAGCAGGCTCAGCCAGGACGGCACGGCGTCCGCGTACGGCCCGTAGCGCAGGAAGTCGACCGCGGCGACCGAGCCGATCAGCGGGGCGGCAGCCCAACCGCCGAGCCGCCGGGCCAGACGTACGCAGTACGGCGTGAGCGCCGTGACCACTGCGTACACCCCGACGAACCAGAGCGGCTGGATCACCAGCTTCGCCCCCGTACGCAAGGTGTCCTCGGGCACCCCGGCCGCGTACAGCACCGGAATCATCAGCGCCCACACGGCGGTCACACCGAGCACGGGCCTGCCCAGCCGGACCATCCGGCCGCGCAGCCAGGCGCCGGTGGTGGACGGGCGGCGGTGGTAGGAGAGGACGGAGGCGTAGCCGCCGACCAGGAAGAAGACGCCCAGCATCTGGAGCACCCAGCTCACCGGGGAGAACACGGCGAAGGCCGAGAGCGGGCTGGCGTTGTGCAGGGCACCGTCGCCGTCCAGGGTGAAGCCGCCGAGCAGCCAGTGCCCGGCCGGCACGGCCATCAGCGCGAGGGCGCGCAGCCCGTCGACCGCACGGTCACGGTGGGCGGGGGTGCCCGCGTCGATCCGGGAGACCAGTTGCCGCACGCTCATCGGGAGGCCCCCTCGGCGATGGCGGCGAAGGCGCGGAGCGAGTCGGTGCCGGGGACGAAGTAGCCGGTGTGGCCCTCGGCGTCCTCGGCGGGCACCCGCCGCGCCCCGAACTCCTCGTCGGCCGGGTCGGCGCCGTGTCCGAGACCCGCCACCTCGACATGCGGTACGTCGTCGATCCAGTCGGTGTCGTCCTTGGCCGCCCAGACCTGGGCGGCGGTGTGCAGGCCGGCGACGTCGTCCGCGCGCATCCCGGGGGAGCCGAGCACGACCAGGTCCGTGGCGCCCAGCCCCGAGGCCGCGAGCCCGCACACCACCGAGCCGTAGCTGTGGCAGAACACGACGGGCGCGGGCAGGCCGTCGGCCGCCAGTCCCGCGGAGAACCGGGTCAGCCGCTCGGCCCCCGCCTCCGCCAGACCTCCGGTCGCCGCGTCCAGGCCGAGGCCGACCGGGGTGGTGTAACCGGCCCAGGCGATCACCGCGCTGCCCTGACCCGTCTCGGCGTACAGCGACTTCGCCATGCCCGCCGGAGTGCCGTACACGTCGCCGCGCCGGTCGAAGGTCCCGGCGTCGATGTCCGACCCGGGTACGACGACGGACACATGACGCGCGGAGCGCAGATCCCCGAACACCTCGGCGACCTGGCCGCGTCCCCGCGGATCGAAGGCGAGGATCTGCCGCCCGGGTGCGGCGAGACCCTTGAACCGGGGGTCGTGGGAGGCCCGCAGCGCACGGGCGTTGGCGCGGTAGCGGAGCTCCAGCGGCGCCCCGTCGAGATTGCCGACGACCAACGGGTGCCGCTCCAGCAGCACCTGCTGCTCCGAGGCACTCAACCCACGGAAGAAGAGGCCTACTTGCGCCGGAGTCGAACTGCCCGGGTCGGGCAGCGCCCGCCCCAGCACCCAGTCGGACCGCCACGAGGCACTGCCGGGCGGCGGCCCCGTCACCGCCCGCTGGGTGGTGCCGGACGCCCAGCCGGCCGTCCCCGCCACCACTGTGGTCGCCAGTGCGACCGCGGCCAGTGTCCTCGCGAATCGGCGCATGATGCCCTCCCCGTACGGCGTGCGCACACCGTTCGGTGTGCAGGGGAGGAAGGTAGGAAGACGACGGGTGCCGGGGCGTCACCCCGGGGAGCCAACTCTCCGGTGGTACCGGGGTAGGGGCTGTACGGGGGGACAGCCCTACGCCGCCCCGGGGGGCACCAGGAAGCTACGCCTCTCCCGGAGCCACCAGCCCCGACTCGTACGCGAAGATCACGGCCTGCGCCCGGTCCCGGAGACCGAGCTTGGCCAGCACCCTGCCGATGTGGGTCTTCACCGTCTGCTCGGCCAGCACCAGCCGCGCCGCGATCTCCTGGTTCGACAGGCCCCGGGCGATCAGCTCCAGGACCTCCGTCTCACGCGGTGTCAGACCGTTCAGCCTCAGCGCCGGTCCGCCGGACGGCGCAGCCGGCCGCTGACGCGCGAAGTCCGCGATGAGCCGCCGGGTCACGGACGGCGCGAGCAGGGCGTCCCCCGCCGCCACGACCCGGACCGCCGAGATCAGGTCCGCCGGCGGGGCGTCCTTCAGCAGGAACCCGGACGCGCCGGCGCGCAGCGCCTCGTAGACGTAGTCGTCGACGTCGAACGTGGTGAGCATCAGGACCTTCGGCCGGTGGACCACGCCCACCGGCGGGGTCAACAGCTCACGGGCGGCGGCCAGTCCGTCCATCTCCGGCATCCGGACATCCATCAGGACGACATCCGGATGCACCGACCTGCTGACCTCGATGCCCTGGCGCCCGTCCGGGGCCTCGCCCACCACGTCGATATCGCTCTGCGCGGCCAGCAGAGCGGCGAACCCGGCCCGCACCATGGCCTGGTCGTCGACGATGATCACGCGGATGGTCACGGTTCCTCCGGAGTCACGGATGCCGAGGGCGGCTGGGGCGGCGGCAGCGGGAGCCGCGCGGCCACCCGGAAGCCCCCGTCCGGCAGCGGGCCGGTGTCGAGTGTGCCGCCGGTCAACCGTACGCGTTCCCGCATGCCGACCAGCCCGTGTCCCGTCCCCGCCGCCTCCAGCGGCGAACCCGGCTTCTGTGCTTCGTCGTTGACGACCAGTACCGTCAGATGGCCGTCCCGTGCCGTGACCGACACCCGCGTCCGCGCACCCGGCGCGTGCCGGACCACATTGGCCAGCGCCTCCTGCACGATGCGGTACGCCGACAGATCCACCGCCTGCGGTACGCCGCCCCGCTCCACCGCCTCCGCCACGTCCGCCGCCAGCGACAGCTCGGCCGGGAGCCCCGCCCGCACGGTCGCCTCCACCAGCTGCTGCACCCGGTCGAGACCGGGCTGCGGGGCCAGCTCGCCCCGGGTGCCGTCACTGCGGAGCACCGACAGCAGCCGTCGCATCTCGGTCAGCGACTCCCGGGCGCCTGCCGCGATCGACGCGAACTCCGCCCGCACCTCCTCGGACATCCCGCCGATCCGGTACGGAGCCGAGTCGGCCTGCACCGTGATCACCGACATGTGGTGGGCGACCACGTCGTGGAGCTCACGGGCGATCCTGGTGCGCTCCTCCAGCAGCGTCCGCTGCGCCCGCTCGGCCTCGCTGATCGTCTCCTGCTCGACGAGCCGGCGCTGGGCCTCGCTCCGCTCGCGTACCGCTGCCCCGATCACCAGCACCGTCCCGCTCAGGATGAACAGCAGGAGCGCGCTGTCGTCGTTGTGCGAGGGCCTGACCAGATGCAGCAGAAGGCCGGCCGCACCCGTCGCCAGCCAGACCCCGGACACGGTCCGCCGGCTCTCCCGCAGCCCGAGGGCCAGCAGCACGAAGAGATAGCCGACGAGGCCCGGAGGGGTCCAGGGCCAGAGGGTGTCCGGTCGGAGCCCCTGCCCCAGCAGCACCAGGGCGCCCACGATGTCGGCGGCGAAGACGATCCACCATGCCTGTAGCGGCCGGTGCGCCAGCATCAGCAGGGGGGCGGCCTGCCCGACCGCCAGGGCTCCGGCCAGCGCGCCGGGCACCCCGTAGTCGTTGGCCAGCACCTGGATCGTGACGGGGATGAAGACGGCGGCGAGGGCGAGCACGACGACGTACGGCAGCAGCCGCAGCCAGCGTCTCGGCGAGTCGGCGAACAGCGGGGTCGGCGGATGGGACGCGTGGGACAGCCCGTGGGCGAGCTCGCGCAGGTTGCGGCGGGCGGCGCTCAGCAGACCGTCGGCGGGCGGGGGCCCGGCGGAGGAAGGGGGCATGATCGAGTCAGAGTAGGCGCGGAGTGTGCCGGGCGGCGTCATACCGAGGGGTGGACCGCGGACCCCCCGGCCCCGTACCTGAGTAGGGGGACGGCCCCCGCTCCCGGGCGGGGTGCGAGGGGGGCCCGGCACGGGAGGGCCGGGGCATGTGAGGTCTCCCGCGGCCGTCGCCCCGGACACCGTCTACAGCTCGGCGAGGAGCTCCGTCTTCTTCGCGCTGTACTCCGCGTCCGTCACCAGGCCCGCCTGGTGCAGGTCCCCGAGGTGGCGTATCCGTTCGGCGATGTCCGCCGGGTCGCGCCGCGCGCCGCCCACCGGGACGGGAGCGGTCGCCACAGGAACCGACTGCGTCCGGCGGACGGACTCCAGGACCGCCGCGGCGAAGGGCAGCGACTCGTGCACCGGCCCGTAACCCAGGCCGAACACGACCGCGGCAGGATCCTGGTCGGGCTGGACCCGCCCCACGGACGGCTGCCCCCCGCCGGGCGCCGGGTCGGGACCGGGCCCGTCCGCCTCGGAGCCGGCCGCGCCGCGCGGCACCAGCCGGAGATACCCCTCGAAGGCCTCGGGTGAACGCCACTCGATCCCGCCCAGATCGGCCACGGGAAACGTCTGGTCGCCCGCCTTCCACTTGGCGCTCGACGCCCCCGTCCAGAACCACCGGAAGGAGACCAGAGACCCGTCGAAGCCGGCGCGGCCGTCGTACGCCTTGAAGTGCATCGGCGCCTCGGGGGCCGTCACCAGGAAACGTTCGGCGGGAAGCGACGCCTCGGGGCCGAGCAGGGCGCGCAGCTCGTCGGCGTAGTACTCGGCGAGCGTCTCGCGTTCGGCGGGCAGCACCAGACGGTAGGGGTCGCTGCCCTCCTTGAGCTGCCCGGCCGCAGCCTCCAGCAGCGGATCGGCACCAGGTCTCGGCACCGCGTGCAGCACCACCGTGCCCCGCTTGCCCGGGGTCAGCGTCACCGACGACAGCGCCGCGTACGGAATGCGGCGCTCACGCAGGCTCTGGAAGAGCCTCGGCGTGCGGATTCCCCCTCCGAAGCGGATGAGCACGGAGTCGGTGTCGAACTCCCAGGTGGCATGAATTCCGGCCAGCACATCACCCATGTGCCTCATCGTATGTGGCACAGGCCCGCACGTCCCCCTCCGGTACAGGCGAAATCGGGCAGGCCGTTCGCCGCTCTCTACGCGCGTCAGACGTCCTTCTACGCGCGTCAGGCCCCTGACTCGCCGGAAATCTCCCGGTGGCACGCATCATCGGAGCTCGCGCAATTGACCGAGTCATAGGCGCCCACGCCGATCGCGGCGAAGTTGCTGAGACTCTCCGTGCCCGGCTCGAAATAGCCGCTGTGCCCGACCGCGCCGTTCGCCGACACGATCCGCGCGCCGAAGGCCGGGTCGACCGGATCGGCACCGTGCCCGAGCCCGCCGACCGCCATGTTCGGAACATCCGCGATCCAGTCGTCGCCGTCCCGCATGGCCCACACCCTGGCCCGGGTGTGCAGGGCGCCGGCGTTGTCCGCCCGCATCCCGGGACTGCCCGCGACCGCGATGTCGGACACCCTGGACGGCAGCTCGTGGGCGGCCACGCCGCACAGCACCGAGCCGTAGCTGTGGCAGAACAGCGAGACGTCCGAGGTACCGGGCAGTGCCTTCACGAGGGCGTTCAGCCGCAGCGCACCCTCGTTCGCGAGCCCGCCCAGCGCGGCGTCCATGCCGATCCCGGCGGGCGCGGTGTAGTCGGCCCACGCGATGACCGCCGTGCGCGAAGCGGGACTGGCCGAGCGCTCGGCACCGTACAGCGACTGAGCCATGCCGACGGGCGCCGCGTTCTTCTTCACGCCGGTGCGCTCCAGCGTCAGAAGATTCGTATCGACCCCCGGCACGACGACCGAGACCCGCTCGGCCCTGTCGAGGTCGCCGAAGACCTCGGCGGCCCGGCCGCGGCCCGACGGGTCGAAGGTGAGGATCTGCCGGTCACCGGCGAGCAGGGAGCGGAATCGGTCCAGCCGGTGCACGGCCTGCTGGCGCCCGTCCGGAGAGAGCCGCGTGTCCAGCGTCCGCTGTTCCTCGGCCGATTCCGCCTGCTCCAAGGCGTGCCGGTTCGCCCGGTAGCGCAGGGTGACCGGCGCACCGTTCAGATTCCCCACCACCAGCGGGTACTTGTCGGCCAGGGCGACCTGCTGGCCCGCCGTGAGCGTCGCGAAGAAGTGGGCCAGCCGGTACGCCGGGGCGCCCACGTCCGGGAGAGCGTGACCGGCTATCCGGTCCTTCGCCCAGGAAGCGAGCGCGATCTCGCGCGGCGCGGCGGAGTGCTGATGACGCACGGCGGTCCAACCGGTGGTCGCCAGCATCACGAACACGACCGCGATGGCGAGCAGCGCGCGCCATGCGGTGAGAGTGGGGGAGGAATCGAAGGAAGTCACTGCGCCCCACCCTAGGAGACGCTCACTTGTCGTCGTGGCAGGGGTGACACGGATCACTCGACCGCGGGGAATTGACCGTCCGTCTCTTACGCTCCGTGTGCGCCGGATCCACACTCCGGCGCGCCGGAAGCCCGCCGGTCACCCGAAATGGCCTGAGGTGCCAGGGCATTGTGAGTTCGGCCATGCGGGAGCGATGAGGAGTGCGGCACAACTGTGCGGTTCGCGTAAGGACGTCCTACGCGGCGCGCCAGCTCCCGGAGAGCGCAGGTCCGAGCTGGTCCAGGTGGAGTTCGGTCAGCTCCCGGAGTGCGTCCGCCCCCGCGTCCTTCCGCCTGCCCCACAGCTGTCCGGTCATCCGCATCACCCCGGAGAACGCGGCGACGGCCACCCGTGGGCGCGGATCCGTCTCCAGGTCGAGCCCCTCACGCTCCGCGATCAGCAGGGCGGTCTGCTGCTCCAGGCCGATGTTGCGTTGCGTGTGCGCGGCGTGCAGCGCGGGCGTCGATTCGATCATCCGGTAGGCCCGCATCTGGAGTTCGGCCGTAATGTCCTTTTCGTCGGCTTCGGCGAGGGTGCTCCAGGCGTTCAGAGCGGCCCGGCGCATTGCCTCGAAAGGGGCCTCCGTGGCAGGACGTTGACGCAGCTCCGCGAGGAAGCGGGCGTCGACCGCCTCCTGGACGGCGAAGGCGACGGCCTCCTTGTTCGCGAAGTAGCGGAAGAAGGTGCGCTGGGAGACCTCGACGGCATCGACGATCTCGTCGACCGTGGTCCGGTCGTACCCCTGCGTCGTGAAGAGCCTGAGGGCGGCATGCAGCAGGGCCTCACGGGTGCGCCGTTTCTTGCGTTCGCGCAACCCGGCCGGAGCCCCCGGCACGGGAGCCCCGGATGTCTGCCTGCGTGTCACGTACCGGACCTCTTTTCACTGCTTTTACCTGTTCAGCCTACCTGTGAGCTACGTGACAGTTACTGTCTTGTGAATTGGTTTGTCAACTGTCAGTAGCTGACATAACGTCCTGCGCATGACTAGTCAGACCACTGTCGAGAAGGCGCCGCGGGAGCCTGAAGACACCCTCGTTCCCGCACCGGCGAAGGGACTGCGCGGCCATCCCTGGCTGACGCTCTTCGCCGTCGCCATCGGCGTGATGATGGTGGCGCTCGACGGCACGATCGTCGCGATCGCCAACCCCGCGATCCAGCAGGACCTCGGCGCCTCGCTCGCCGACGTCCAGTGGATCACCAACGGCTACATGCTCGCCCTCGCGGTCTCCCTGATCACCGCCGGCAAGCTCGGTGACCGCTTCGGCCACCGCCAGACCTTCCTGATAGGAATCGCGGGGTTCGCCGCCGCCTCTGCGGCCATCGGCCTGTCCGACAGCGTGTCCCTGGTGATCGTCTTCCGCGTGCTGCAGGGCCTCTTCGGCGCGCTGCTGATGCCCGCGGCGCTCGGTCTGCTGCGTGCCACCTTCCCCGCCGAGAAGCTGAACATGGCGATCGGCATCTGGGGCATGGTGATCGGCGCCTCGACCGCGGGCGGACCCATCCTCGGGGGCGTGCTCGTCGAGCACGTCAGCTGGCAGTCCGTCTTCTTCATCAATGTGCCCGTCGGCGTGATCGCGCTCCTCTTCGGCCTCGTGATCCTCAGGGACCACCGCGCACAGAACGCGCCGAAGTCCTTCGACATCGGCGGCATCGTCCTGCTGTCGCAGGCGATGTTCTGCCTGATCTGGTCGCTGATCAAGGGCTCGGAGTGGGGCTGGGGCGACTGGAAGACGCTCGGCTTCCTGGGCGCCGCCGTCGTCCTGTTCGTCGTGTTCGCGCTCTCCCAGAAGAACGTCCGCGAGCCGCTGATCCCGCTCGCCATGTTCCGCTCCGTGCCCCTGTCGGCCGGAGTGGTCCTGATGGTGCTGATGGCGTTCGCCTTCATGGGCGGCCTGTTCTTCGTCACCTTCTACCTGCAGAACGTGCATGGCATGAGCCCGGTCGACAGCGGTCTGCACCTCCTGCCGCTGACCGGAATGATGATCGTCGGCTCACCGCTCGCCGGCGCCGCGATCACCAGGTTCGGCCCGCGCGTGCCGCTGGTCGGCGGCATGGTGTCCGTCGCGATCGCCATGTTCGGCATGTCGCAGCTGACCATCGGCACAGGCACGCTGACCATGTCGCTCTGGTTCGCACTGCTCGGATTCGGCCTCGCGCCGGTCATGGTCGGCGCCACCGAGGTCATCGTGGGCAACGCCCCGATGGAGCTCTCCGGTGTCGCGGGCGGGCTCCAGCAGGCCGCGATGCAGGTCGGCGGCAGCCTCGGTACGGCCGTCCTGGGCGCCGTCATGGCCGCTCAGGTCGACGCCGAGCTCGACGACAACTGGAAGGCCGCGGAGCTCCCGCCGGTCGACCCGGCGCAGCTCGACCAGGCATCCGCAGCCATCAAGGTCGGTATGCCGCCGATCGCCCCCGAGACTCCGCCGGAGATCGCGGTCAAGATCACGGACGTCGCCCATGACACGTTCGTGTCGGGCATGAGCTCCGCCTTCATGGTCGCGGGCATCGTCGCCGTCGTCGCCGCCCTGGTCGCCACGCTCACCAAGCGCGGTGCGAACGCCGAGGCCGGGACGGGCGCGGGCCACATCTGATCCCTCGGCGACACCTGGCCCGCCCCGGGCAGCCCCTGGGCCCCAGGCGTCAACACAGCGCACCCGACAGCCCCGCCGGACGGTTCCGGCGGGGCTGTCGCCTATCAGGGTGGTCCGCCGCCCGCCCCCTTCCCGGCCCGTACATCCGCAGGTCAGAGTGCGGACATGGCGAGCCACCCGGCTCGCTCGACCACGGGGGTTGATCCACCATGCGCACGACCGTCCTCGCCGCCACCCTGGCGGCCACCGCACTCGTCCCGGCCACCGCCCTGTCCTCGGGGGCCGCGCCGGCCGCCCACCACGGGCCCACCGGGCAGGAGCGCTCCCGCAGCGCCCCGCAGGCCGCACCGGCAGGGCTGGCGCCGTGCGGCGCTGGACAGCTCTGCCTCTGGGCGAAGCCCGACTTCACCGGGGCCACGCAGGTCCACGAGCTCTCCACCGTCGACATCGAGAGCTGCGTCCCGCTGCCGGCCGGCCGCAGTGCCCAGGCGCTCGTCAACCGCACCGGGCGCCCGGTCACGACCTTCCAGTCGGCCGAGTGCGCGGAGACCGGCGAGTTCGAGACGTACCCGGGCGGCGGCACCTGGGTGCCCCGGTCGCCGTACACGGTGAGGGCATTCAAGATCTGGGAGAGCTGACCGGACGCGAAGGGCCGTCGGGTGCGGGGCTCGTACGGGGGTGGTGATCCGGCGGCGTGTGGAAAGCGGCAGCGGGACCTCCACGGCGCCGGGGCATCCGGGCAGAAGTGGGGTGCGCCCGGGCCACCGCCCGCACCCGATGTCACATTCGCCGATCCGGTGGTGTCTTCATGTCTGCAAGGCCGACGCCCGGACATGAAGACCTACAAGGAGAGCGACATCATGACGCCACGAGTTCCGAAGGCCGAGCTTCCCGCCGAGCTCAGCGAAAACATGATCAAGCAACTCGGTGCCGTGCCCGACCCCGTCGCGGTGGTGTGGCACAGCCCCGAGGTCGCCACGGCCAACCTCGACTTCTCCGCCAGGCTGGCCGGGTGGAAGGCGGCCGACGCCGGCCTCAAGACGTACGCGCACATGGCCGTCGCGGCACAGGTCGGCTGCGGCTGGTGCCTCGACGTGGGTTACTTCCAGGCCGGGAACCAGGATCTGGACCTGGCCAAGGCGAGCCAGGTGCCGCGCTGGCGGGAGTCGGATGTGTTCGACCCGCTGGAGCGGGACGTCCTCGAATACGCCGAGGCCATGACGAACACCCCGCCGACCGTCACCGATGAGCTGCACGCGAGCCTGCTCGACCGGCTCGGTCCTGAGGCCATGGTCGAACTCACCGCGTACATAGCCTTCGTCAACATGGCGACCAGGAACAACAACGCGCACAGGATCGCCTCGCAGGGCTTCTCCGACGCCTGCGGGATTCCGCTCTCCGGGCGACCTGCGCCGTCCGCCGCGGCGCCGACAAAATGACCGAGGACCCGTTCGTCGCCCATCGCGGCCTGCTGTTCACGGTCGCCTACGAGATGCTCGGCTCGGCGGCCGACGCGGAGGACGTCCTCCAGGACTCGTGGCTGCGATGGGCCGCCGTCGACCGTACGCAGGTGCGCGAGCCGCGGGCGTACCTCGTCCGGACCGTCACACGGCAGGCGCTCAACCGCCTGCGGGCGTTGTCGCGCAGCCGCGAGGACTACGTGGGCGAGTGGCTGCCGGAACCGTTGCTCACGAGCCCTGATGTCGCCGAGGACGTCGAGCTGGCGGAGAGCCTCTCGATCGCCATGCTGACCGTTCTGGAAACGCTCGGGCCGACGGAACGGGCGGTGTTCGTGCTCCGTGAGGTCTTCGAGATGCCCTACGGCGAGATCGCCGGGGCGACCGGGAAGTCCGCGGCGGCGGTGCGCCAGATCGCACGGCGGGCACGCGAGCACGTGGCTGCCCGGCGGCCGCGGGTGCGGGTGGACAGTTCGGAGCAGCAGGCCGTGGTGGAGCGGTTCCTTGCGGCGCTGCGCACCGGGCGGTTGCAGGAGCTGATGGAGGTCTTGGCGCCGGACGTGGTCATGATCGCCGATGGCGGCGGCGTGGTGGCCGCGGCGCGGACTCCGATCCACGGGGTGGACTCGGTGGCGCCCCTGCTCGCGCGCGCCCACACGGTGGTGGACGAACTCGGGACGACGGCTGTCTGGCTCAACGGCGCGCCGGCGGGCGTGATCGAGTTCGACGGAGAACCGGCAGCGGTGAGCATCGAGGTGGAGAACGGGCGCATCACCCGGATCTACGTCGTCAGGAACCCGCGGAAACTGACACATCTGGACGAGCCGGCCGAACTCTCCAGGTGATCACCGCTCTCCGCCGCCGTGATGAACGCGGCGGGCCGGACACGCCGGAGGGCGGCGGGGTCGTG